>JAQTVK010000025.1 GCA_028706795.1 Candidatus Omnitrophota bacterium
GCCCGCGCCGGTGTTCCATCATCTTTTTGAACTGCTCGGGGTGCTTTTCACCGTATTCCCTCAACTTATGGAACCTCTCGAAGCCTCGCTCCCTCGCTTGGCTCTTGCCGATATAATAACCGGTAAAGCTCGAGCTTGCCGCGATGATGAGGACGAGAACGGCCGCCAAAACGGTTTGGGATACCTTCATATCAGCCTCCTTTTACTTTATTAGACGGATAAGGACCGTAAAAGTTTACTTTATCTTACCATAAATGGGGTTGCCTGTCCCCGGTTTTCCTGTTATAATATTCTGACTTTTCCAAGGAGAACCTAAAATGCTCAAACAGATCAGGGAAAACGCAAGAGTGCCTCTTTATATTCTGATAGTGGCCTTCATCGGCTTATACGCGGTCAGCGGGCAGGAGACCGGCCAACAGGCGGGAAAGATATTCGGCAGGAAAGTCTCCATAAGCGACTTCCAAAAGGCTTATAACGCCGCGAGGACCCAGTTAATAATGAGATACGGCAACCTGCCCAACGACCCGAAAGTAGGGCAGGCCATCGAGGATGAGGCGTGGAACAGGCTCATAATGCTCCACGAGGCGAAAAAAGAGCGTATAAAAACCAGCGATAAAGAGATCGTCGATTTCGTAAAGGGGATAACCGCATTCAATGACAAGAGCGGCAGGTTCAGCAAGAGGCAGTACGAGGAGATACTGAAATACAGCTTCGGCCTCACCCCTTCCGAGTTCGAGGGCCAGGTCAAAGAGAACCTCACGATAGAGAAACTGATCGGAAAGCATAGTGACAGCGCGACGGTCACCGACGACGACGTACTCAAGGAATATAAATTCCTGAACGAGAAGGCGAAGGCCGATTACGTTCTGTTCAAGGCCGACGATTACCTTCCGCAGGCCGGGGCAACCGAAGAGGAAATAAAGGCGTATTTCGAAAAGAACAAAGCGGCTTTTAAGATACCCGCGCAGGTGAATGCCGAATATATCGCCAAGCCGTTCCCTGACGACAAGAAAGAGACGAAAGAAAAAACCAGGAAAGAGATGAAGGATATCTCTTACGAATTAGCCGCGAACACGGACCTGGCGGCGGCCGCAAAGAAGTTCTCGCTCACGACTAAAGAAACCGGCCTCTTTAACAGGGAGACCAATATCCCGGGCATAGGATACGACCTCAAATTCGCGGACTCCGCGCTCTCCCTTGCCGAAGGCCAGGTCAGCGGCCCCATAGAGACGAAGACTGGCATATATATAATTAAGATCAAGGAGAAGAAACCGGAGCGCCAGGCTGTCTTCGCCGAGGTGAAGGATGCGGCCGGGAAGAGCCTGAAGGCGGAGAAGGCTGACGCGGCGGCGAAAGCCAAGGCACAGGAAGCCCTGAAAGCAATAAAGGCCGCTATCGAAAAGAAAGGGTCGTTTGAGGCGGCCGCCAAAGAATTGTCGTTATCAGTCAAAAAGACGGGTGCATTCGCGCGCGGACAATATATTGAAGGGCTGGGGATAGCGCCCGAGTTCGCGGAAGCCGCATTCTCCGTGAAACAGGGCGAGGTATTCGGCGACGCGGTCAGGGTCCATGACGGTTACACGATCGTGAAACAGGACTCGATAGTCCCTATAGACGAGAAGAAATACCAGGAAGAAAAAGATAAATTGAAGAAGATGCTGACGGAGCAGAAAAAATACTTCGCCTCAATAACCTGGTTCAGCGAGCTCAGGAAGAAGGCGGACCTGCAGGATAACCTCGACAAGGCGCTGGGACGCAGCCGATAGTCTCGCCCATCACGTTTACCGGCTGGAGGAATTCCAGATCAACGAGCTTCCAGCCGTTTTCTTCTTTAACGAGCTTCAGCCTGAACTTATCCTTCTCCCCTTCCAGCCCCTGCATTATCGTCTCTGATGTCCCCTGGCCGGTGCGGCCGATTATCAGGGCGACCACTTCCACGTCCGCCTCCGTCTTCGCCTCGTTCAGTTTTATATCCACGCTCTCGATATTTATGAAGACATCCTTATAATACGAGGCGAAACTCTTCACGCCGAAGACAAGCGCCGCGCGGTCGTTGCCGTATTTGTCCTTGTAATCGAAGGAGACCATATCGGAGATGCCGAGGAGGTTCTTCTTCTCGATGCGGGCCTTCCCGGTCATTATGAATTTCTTGATCCGGGCCTGTTCGCCGCCGAATACGTCCGAGAGGATGTTATAGGCGAAGAAAGCTATCAGTGAGATCGCGACGGCCCAGAGGTAGACCTTAATATAATCTCTTATCCGGAAGTTCATTGAATTTTCCGAAGAGTTCGAGGCATTCTTTCCTCATGAAGCGCGGGACGAGTTTTACTTTGCTTTTGCCGAGGGATTTTAGCCGGCGGTCGGTAATCGAAAGTTCGTTGAATCCGGTCTTTTTGGCGTCTTTCGTTGCTGTGCCGTAGATTATCTTATCTATCCGGGCCCAGTGTATCGCGGCGAAACACATCGGGCACGGCTCTGTCGTCGAATAAATAATGCAGCCGGAGAGGTCAAAGGTCTTTAGTTTGCGCGAGGCGATACGTATGGCGTTTACCTCAGCATGGCAGGTCGCGTCATTTTTCAAGACAGTATTGCGCGAGACGGCGATTACCTTTTTGCCTTTTACGATGCAGGCGCCGAACGGCCCGCCGTCCATCTTCTTGAGGTTCTTCCCGGCTTCTTTTATGGCCAGGAGCATGAATTTCTTTTTCACTTATTCTTTAACTCCCTTATCGCGTCCGCGGCGATCCAGCGGGCGGCCTTCGAGTCTATCTTATATATCTCTCTGGCGGTTTTGAGCGCGGCTTTCCTGAGCCTCGGGTTGCGCTTGCCGATCTGGCGCAATGCCCAGTTGACGGCCTTCCTTACGTAATTGCGCTCGTCGCTAGATTCCCTCTTTATTACGGGAAAATAGACCATGAATGCCGCGTCTTTCGCCTTCTTGTCATGGACCGCGAGGCATGCCATCAGCGCGAAACCCGACCGCTTATAATATTCTTCTTTCTTCCTGCTCCACTCATGGGTTTTTTTGTGCGCAACCGGAGTATAGCAAAAAAGATTCGAGCATACCTGGTCGCAGACGTCCCACGAATCAAAATCCTTGGCCCACCCGTCCATCTCTTTTGGCGTGATCTTGCCGGGATCGCCTACCATGCCTGCAAGTATGCGCGCCTCGTGGATGCCTGATGCCCACAGTTTTTGCGCCAGCGCGTGGTCTTTGCCTGATTCCTTTGCTATCTTCCTGAGATCTGGTATAGATACGCCGAGGGTATTTTTGGAATTGATGCCGAAGCGGGCCATCCCCTCTATATTTTTGGGGTTAGAAAGGGATTTGAGCTTTTTTATTATCTCTTCGGCCGTATATATCTCCCCTGCTTTTGGGATCACCGGTCTCCGAAACAGGTCCCGACAGAACGCGCCGATTCTACGAGCGGATGGTTCTTCGGGACGAGCCTCTTTCCCTTCGCGACATCCCTGAGGCTGACCTTGACGAACTCGTTATTCCTGACCGCTACCATATGGCCGAATGCGCCCTCGTTTATGAAATCCACCGCCCTTGTCCCGAGCTGCGTGGCCAATACACGGTCGAAAGGCGTGGGCGAGCCTCCCCTCTGGAGATGGCCCATTATCACGGCGCGCGTCTCGATGCCGCACGCTAATTTCTCGATCTGGCTGCCGAGGACAAAACTTATGCCGCCGAGCCTGGCCGACTCGAAACTCTTCTTCACTATCCTCTTTACGACGACATCCCCGCCCTTAGGCTTCGCGCCTTCGGATATCACTATTATGCTGAACCTCTTGCCCTTGCCGTGCCTCTCTTTTATCTTTTTGACGACCACGTTGATATCGTACGGGATCTCCGGGATGAGTATGATATCACCGCCGCCTGCCACTCCGGCGTGGAGCGCTATCCACCCCGCGGTCCGCCCCATGACCTCTATTATCATCGCGCGATGGTGCGATTGCGCGGTCGTGTGTATCCTGTCTATGCCTTCGGTCGCCACCCATACGGCCGTGTCAAAACCGAACGTAATGTCGGTGCCAAGGATATCGTTATCTATCGTCTTGGGGACACCGATGACCGGGATGCCGTCTTCATAAAGCCGGTGAGCTATACTGAGCGTACCGTCGCCACCGATAGCGACCAGCGCATCGGCTTTCAATTTCTTAAAATTATTTACGGCCCTCCTGTGGTAATCCTTGAAGGTAACCTTGCAGTCCTTGCTTTCTATGGCGTAATGATAAGGGTTTGCGACGTTGGATGTGCCGAGTATCGTGCCGCCCAGGGTGAGGATACCCGAGACATCGTGATTCTCGAGTTTCTTGACCTTATTCCTTACGAGGCCTTCGTATCCGTCCTCAAAGCCCGCTACCTCGCATCCTTCGCCCATCGCTTTCTTCGCGACGGCGCGTATGACCGCGTTCAGGCCCGGACAGTCCCCGCCGCCGGTAAGTATCGCTATCCTTTTAGGTCTCATTCTCTCCTCATCATTTGGAAAAGCAGCCAGGAACCGCCGGTGATGCAAACCAGCATCGACAGGACGGCGGCGCATCTTAACGCTAAAGCCAGCGTACCGTCATATTGTAGCATATTAAAATGCGATAATAAATAATTCCAATCGTGGATTATATCCTCTTCGCCGAAACCCCAGGGCGCGACAAGTTCCAACTGCAATGAACGGGCGTCGGCGACATATACGGCGATATGGAAAAGGGCGGTCGACAGCCAGCCGAACGCGAATGACACGGCAAAATAATCGCCTTGTTTCAAAAATCCCAGCATTACGATGACCGGGGCCAGGATCTCAAAGGCCGAACCGCCGGCTATATTCATTGCCTGCCCGAAGGGAGAAAATAACACGTGGCCGAATTCATGCACCCCGTAATTGACGCCGTCGAATACGCTTTGGTATGAGGCATTACCCGAATATCTTAAAAAGATATAAATAAAAAACAACACGACCGGGAGGCGTACAAGCCACGAACGGCCCTTGCACCATTCCCTGGCAGACGGGATCAGCGCGCTCATACGGGCTTCAATATTTCTTTTATTATATCGAGCATCTCTTTTTTGGTATAGACGGCGCAGGCCTTTACGCGCAACGGGCGGACGTTATCGAGGCCTTTCGTATACCAGCAGAAGAATTTACGGAATGCCGGGACTGCCCTTTTAGCGCCGAAACATTTAACGGAGGCATTAAAATGGCGCGTTATTGTCTTTACGACCGTTTCCTTGGACGGCCTTTCCGGGACGGTTCCGTCTTCCAGGTACGCGCCGATCTCCCTGAATATCCACGGATTGCCCAGGCCGCCGCGGGCTATCAATATCCCGTCGCAGCCGGTCTCATTGAACATGCTTTTCGCAAGCGGCCCGGATAATACGTCACCGCTCCCGATCACCGGGACCTTTACCGCGTCCTTGACCGACTTTATGACGCCGTAATCTACGCTGCCGGTGTAAAGCTGGTTGCGCGTCCTGCCGTGGATAAATATCGCGGCGACGCCCGCGTCCTCGGCGACCAAAGCCGTCTCCCTGGCGTTGACAGAATTCTTTTCCCAGCCGGCGCGGATCTTGACCGTAACCGGCCACTTCGATTCCCTGACCATTATCTTAAGCAAACGCTTGAGCTTGCCTGGATCCTTGAGGAGCGCCGCGCCCTCGCCTTTCGCGGTAACTTTCCTTTCAGGGCAGGCGGCGTTGAAATCTAGGATATCGAATTTGTATTTATGGAGTTTTTCTATCGCGCGGTTTAAATATTCGGGTTCGTTCCCTACTAGCTGGATGCCGAGCGGCCTGTCGCCTTTCGCCGACCCGAGCATCTCGAGCGCCTTGACGTTGCTGTAGCTTAACGAGCGGGCGTTGACCATCTCGGTAAAGGCGAGCTCGGCGCCGAACTTGCGGTTGAGCATCCGGTACGGCAGGTCGGTTATACCCGCCATAGGGGCGAGGATGAGATTGGACTTTAATCTAAGTTTGCCGATCGTCAGCATGAATATCAGTCGGAGATCTTGACGTATTTCTTGGGCGCGAAATTGTCGTCGAACGTCCAGACGCAGGCTTCGCAGCCGGTTATGCGGAAAACCGCAAGCACATCAAGGCCCAGCTCCTCGATCCATGGCTTCAAGAACGGCCTTGATGCGACGATCGCCCTCTTGAGGTCATCATCGTACACTACGACGGCCTTGCCTTTCACCCTGACCTGGGTATTCGTATTCCGGTCGAAGAAACAGGCCTCGACCAGAGGGTTATCGCGGATCTGCTTGAAGATGTCCTTCGAATTGCCCGTATGAAATATTATGCCCTGGTCGTCGGCCCGGTACGCCATCATGCCCCTGACGTGCGGCTGGCTGCCTTCGGCAGTGGCGAGATGGCAGCTTAGGTTCGCGTTGATGAAACTGATGATCTCTTCTTTTGTCATTTTAAATATACCTCACGACGTATTCCAGTGATTTTTTCTTGGGGCCTTCCCCTTCCTTGAGCGGATAACCTACGGGGATGACCGCCATGAACTCGCCCTTCGATTCCCCGAAGAACGAAAGGACGTCATCTTTTATCAAAAATAATATCCCGAGCCAGACGCTGCCGAGGCCGAGGGATGTCGCGGCGATAAGCAGGTTCTCGGCGGCCGCGGCCGAGCTCTGTATCTCCATCGTCCGGAAGAAATCTTTGGCCTTCTCTTTTTCTATCTTGAAGAGTTCCGTCCCGTGGTTGATAAGGATACCGGTGTTCACGACAGCGATGACTACCGGCGCGTTGCTGATGCTTCTCGCGGCCATGCGGAGTATCGAGGATGAGGGCTTGGGAAAACCCGAGGACCTGTCCACGACCAGCTGGGCCAGTTGGTGTTTCTTCTCGCCTCGCACTACGATAAATCGCCAAGACTGCTGGTTATGCGCCGACGGCGCCTTATTCGCGGCGTCGAGTATCGCCTTGATAAGAGGATCTTCTACCGGTTTATCCTGGAATTGCCTTACGCTGTGCCGGCGGTGGATCACATTCATAGTTTCGTTGGGCCTTCTGTCCATAGGTATATAATAACATAAAAAAATGTTTTTATATAGCCGGCAGGCGGGTGGAGCCCGTGAGGTATTTGTCGATGGAGTGCGCGGCGCGGCGGCCTTCGGCGATGGCCCAGACGATGAGCGACTGGCCCCTTCTCATATCGCCGGCGGCAAACACATCCTTGACTGAGGTAAGGTAATGCTCATCGGTCTTTACGTTCCCGCGCGGGTCGAGCTCGACGCCGAGCTGGGAGATAAGCCCTTTCTCGGGGTATAAAAACCCAAGCGCCAGGATGACTAAGTCCGCTTCTATCTCGAATCCGCTTCCCGGGACGTCTTTTATCAGCATACAACCCTTATTATCCCGCCCTATATCGACCTTTACACAGGAGAGTTTTTTGACTTGTCCTTTGGCGCCCTCGAATTTCTTGGTCAAAACCGACCAATAACGCTCGCCGCCTTCCTGATGGCTGGAAGTTGTCTTTAACAGCATCGGATATTTCGGCCACGGGAAATCCTTTGTGCGGCAATCGGGCGGCTGGGGCAATAATTCTATCTGGACGATGCATGACGCACCCTGCCTGTGCGCGGTGCCGACGCAGTCCGCGCCTGTGTCGCCGCCGCCGATAACGACGACTTTTTTGCCCTTCGCGTCGATGGGCTTTCCGGAAGGTATCTTGGCACCTGAGACCCTCTTATTCGACTGGACGAGGAAATCCATCGCGAAATGTATGCCTTCCAACTCGCGGCCCGGTATCTTGAGATCGCGCGGGATGCGGCTCCCGCCTGCAAGCACGACTACGTCGAAATCCTTCTTCATCTTGGACACTTTATAATCCGCGCCTGCATCGACAGATGTCTTGAATTCTATCCCCTCTTTCTTCCATATCTTTATGCGCCTGTCGAGGATGGATTTATCAAGTTTGAAATCCGGGATTCCGTAGCGCAGGATGCCGCCGGCCTTATCATCCCTCTCGAATACCGTGACCTTGTGCCCCGCTTTATTCAGCTGGTCGGCGCAGGCAAGGCCTGCAGGGCCCGAGCCTATCACCGCGACCTTTTTTCCTGTGCGTTTCTTCGGGGGATTAGGTTTTATCCAACCCTGCTTGAACGCGTACTCGATAATATCCAGCTCGTCCTCGCGGATGGTGACCGGGTCGTCGTTTATACCGAGGACGCACGCGAATTCGCACAACGCCGGACAGATCCTGCCGGTTACCTCAGGCAGGTTATTCGTCGCGCCCAGGACATCCATGGCCTTTTTCCATTGGCCGCGGAAGATGAGGTCGTTCCACTCCGAGATGTAATTTCCGATCGGGCATCCCCAGTGGCAGAACGGCACGCCGCAGTCCATGCAGCGGGAGCTCTGGTCTTTCGACCTCTCCTCTGAACGCAGGACAGAGACCTCTTTGTAATCCTTTACGCGCTCGCATACCTCGCGGTAGAATGAGGCCTCCCGTTTTATCTTCAGGAATCTCTTTGTATCAACCATCGCTTACCTCTTCGAAGAGCACGTCCTTCCTCATGAGCCTGCCTTCAAGGGCGCGCTTGTATTCCACCGGCATGACCTTGATGAAATGCCTTATCGCGTTGCCGAAATCATCAAGCACGGCCTTTGCCTTGGCGCTGTGCGTATACCTGATATGGTTGGAGAGGAGCTTCTGTATGGTCGCCGTATCTTCTCCGTCGAGGGCCTCGAA
Source organism: Candidatus Omnitrophota bacterium (assembly GCA_028706795.1). Classification (GTDB taxonomy): domain Bacteria; phylum Omnitrophota; class Gorgyraeia; order Pluralincolimonadales; family Pluralincolimonadaceae; genus Pluralincolimonas. Next base: position 8,700 of record JAQTVK010000025.1, read on the forward strand.
CGCGACCATCCCCATATTGCACCTCGCCTTGAATTCCCGGTCCTCGTCGTAGGCATACGCGATGCCTCCGGACATGCCGGCCGCGAAGTTGCGCCCGGTCTTGCCAAGGATGACGACGCGCCCTCCTGTCATATATTCGCACCCGTGGTCACCCACGCCCTCGATGACGGCGTAGATCCCTGAGTTGCGTATGCAGAACCTCTCTCCGGCGACGCCGCAGATATAGGCCTCACCTGAAGTGGCGCCGTAGAAAGTAGTATTGCCTATGATGATGTTCTCCGGTGATTCGAAAGCAGATCCTTTCGGCGGATAGATGATGATCCGCCCGCCGGAAAGCCCCTTGCCGACGTAATCGTTGGCTTCGCCCTCGACCTCGAAGACTACGCCCCTGGCCAGGAACGCGCCGAAACTCTGCCCTGCTGTCCCCGTGAATTTAAAATGTATCGTATCGTCCGAAAGACCCTTCTCTCCGTAACGGCGCGCTATCTCGCCGCTTAGCATGGCGCCTACCGCCCTATCGGTATTCTTTATGCTAAGGTCGACCTTGACGTGGTCCTTATTATCAAGCGCCGGCTTCGCGCTTTCGATAAGCTTAAGGTCCATTACCTTATCGAGACCATGGTCTTGTTTTTTCGCGCAGCGAGTCCCGACATAAGAAGGGACCTGCGGTTTGTATAATATCCTCGAAAGGTCGACGTTCTTGGCTTTCCAGTTCAATATGCCTGTATTCAACTCGATGAGCTCGGTGCGGCCGATAAGCTCGTCGAGTTTGCGCGCCCCGAGTTCCGCCATGATGCCGCGGACCTCTTCGGCGACAAAATAAAAATACCTCTGGAGATATTCCGGCTTGCCCGCAAATCTCTTGCCGAGATCCTCATCCTGAGTGGCGACGCCGACCGAGCAATTATTTAAATGACAGTGCCTGAGCATGACGCAGCCCA
>JAQTVK010000026.1 GCA_028706795.1 Candidatus Omnitrophota bacterium
CTACGCCGCTCTCTTTTGCGGCGCGGCTGCCCGGCCTGAAATCTTTCCTGTCGTCATAATTGGAGGCATCGGCGATATGCCTGAACCCTTCGCGCCGGGCGACCTTCCCGATCTCTTTAAAGAGCTCCTTTTTACAGTAATAACATCTCTGCGGAGGATTCTTCCTGAACCTGGGATCGTTGAACTCTCCGGTCCTGATCACCACCTGCCTGACGCCTATTTTTTTCGCGAGTCCCTTGGCTTCCTTAAGTTCTACGGCCGGGTAGGTCTCGGACGCCGCTGTGACCGCCAGTACGTTGCCGCTGCCGAGGGTCTCTTTCGCGGCCTTGAGCAGGAAGGTCGAATCGACCCCGCCCGAGAAAGCGATCACGACCCTGCCCATCCTCTTTAATATCTTTTTTAATCTATCCATCCGCCGCCCAATATCTTTTCGCCGTCATAAAATACAAACGCCTGGCCCGGGGTTACCGCGTACTGCGGTTCATCAAATACGGCTTTTACCCTTTCGCCGGATACCGGGATGACCTCGCAGGCGGCCTTAGGGTGGTTATACCTTATCTTCGCCTCGGCGCGGATGCCGGAATCCGGCATTTCTATAGCCATCCACGAGACGCCGCTGGCGGTCAACTCCCTGCCCTTCACCTCTCCGGCATCGCCTAATATGATTTCATTATTTTCGGCGTCGATCTTTACGACATAGATGGGTTTTCCCGCCGCGACACCCAGCCCTTCCCTCTGCCCGACGGTATAGAACGATATACCTTTATGCTCGCCCAAAACCCTGCCTCCGGTATCGACTATCCTGCCTGGCTTTACTCCCTTTATCCTGTCCTTTATAAAATCGCGATAGTCGCCTTTGACCACAAAACAGATATCCTGGCTCTCGGGCTTATCATAGACCTTAAGGCCGTTCGACTTGGCTATCTCCCTGACTTCCTTCTTCGATAACCCTCCCAGGGGAAAGAGCGTATGCTTTAGCTGGTCCTGGGCCAGGTCGAAGAGGAAATACGATTGGTCTTTCGTCTTGTCCGCGGCCTCGCTGACGAAATACCGTCCGTTGCTTTCGCCGCATCCGAGCCGCGCGTAATGGCCGGTCGCGACATACTCAGCGCCGAGGACCTTCGCCCGCTCCATCAGTTTGCCGAACTTCACCCTGCTGTTGCAGACGACGCAGGGATTAGGCGTCCGGCCTTTCTCATATTCGGAACAGAAATACTTAATGACAAGATCGCCGAAATCCTTCTCGAGGTTCATGACGTAATGCGGGATATCGAGCCGCGAGGCGACCTTCCTGGCGTCCTCTATCGCCTCGAGTGAGCAGCAGCTCTTCTCCCCGTGCTTTCCGCAGAGGTCCTTCGACCAGAGCTGCAGAGTGATCCCGATGACCTCGTATCCCTCTTTTTTCAATAAAAAAGCGGCGACCGATGAATCGACGCCGCCGCTCATTGCGACAACGGCTTTCTTCACTTATCTTTCCGTTCCCTCTTATAGGCCACCAGTAATGCCGCCGCCAGGACCGCAGCCAGGATCCCGATGCCGGCCAGGTTGAGTTTACGCGACTTCGCGCGGAGCGTGAATTCCTTGAGCAGGAAATCGTCGTTCTTGAATTCCCATTTCGCCGAATTCGAGGCTATCTTACCGGCGTTGGCCTCGGTCACCCGTCCGGGCATGACGACAGATATGTCGAACGAATAGCCCATGAATAACGGCCAGCCGTATACGCCGAAAGCGTCGTCGTAATTCGCGCCGTTCTCCGCGGTGCTGTAATCCGAAAGCTGTTTGTCGATGCTGGCGTGCACTGCCATCAGCTTTTCCGTAACGGCTTTGCTGTCAGAGGTCTTATCTGCGGATATTATATAACCGGCGAATATCGCGGAGAACCCCTCGGCGCTGTATTTCTTCTCGAACTCTGCCATCCTCGCGTTGAATTGCGTATTCTTTTCATTAAACGCTTCCCTGCCCTTGGTGGTAAGTTCGGCCGCCATATATTCGTAAGACGGGCGATATTCGGCCTCCAGCATCTCCCTGGCTTTTTCTTTTTTTATCGCTTTCGGGAAAGCCCGCGCCGTTTCAGCGGCGGCTGTCTCTATTGAATGTTCATACCAGCTGTCGCATAATTTCCTGATCCTGGCGCTGTCGGTGCAGTCCTTATACGTCTCCTCATATTCGTAAGTCGTAAACAATATGCCCCTGTTTATCTTGAGGGAGAATTTATTGTCGGAGGCATCGCCTGGCTTCGCGCCCTTCCTGTAATAGTCCGGCGCCAGCTTATTCACGTCGGTAAATGCCTGCTTCGCCTCGTAGATATGCTGCGGAGGGGAATCCTTTACATACTGATTGAGCCTCCATTCGCCGCCCGGAGGCAGTATGTAATATTTAAGAACTTCTTCTTTCTCGGCCGCGCCGTCCGCGGTGTAGGTTGTGATGCGGAAACCCGAACCGTCGTCGTTTATCTTCGTCATCGCGGTCATGTTTATGAAGCAACCGCTGGACGAAATTGCGACCAGCGATAAAAACGCTAAAAAGAGGGGTTTCTTCACTATATTATCCTTTAAGGTACTTGTCTATCGCCGCGGCAGCTTTCTTGCCAGCGCCCATAGCCGCGATAACCGTGCCTTCCCCGGTCGTGATATCGCCGCCGGCGAATATCCCCTTGATCGAGGTCATGCAATTCTCGTCTATCTTAAGCTCTCCGGACTTCTCGTCGACCGCGAGCTCTTTTGTGGTATGCGCTATCAGCGGGTTAGGGCCCTGCCCGACCGCGATTATCACGGTATCTACCGGCATCTCGTATTCAGAACCTTTGATGGGGATAGGGCGTCTCCTGCCGCTCGCGTCCGGCTCGCCGAGCTCCATCTTCAGGCAGGTCATGCTCTTTACCTCGCCCTTTTCATTCCCCTCGATTTTGATGGGGGCAGTAAGGAAACGGAATTCTATTCCCTCTTCCTTGGCATGCTCGACTTCAGCGCGCCTTGCCGGGGCCTCGGCCTCGCTCCTCCTGTAGATGATCATCGCGTCCCTGGCGCCGAGGCGCTTGGCCACGCGCACGCAGTCCATCGCCGTATTGCCGGCTCCGACCACTGCTACGCGCTCGCCGATCTTCACCGGTGTCTTATATTTCGGGAATTCGTACGCGTGCATGAGGTTGACCCGCGTCAGGAACTCATTTGCAGAATAGACACCGTTCAAGTTCTCTCCCGGAATGCCCAGGAAATACGGCAATCCTGCGCCGGTACCGAGGAATATCGCCTTATACCCGTCCTTGAAAAGATCGGCTATCGAGAATGTCCGGCCGATAAGGATATTATATTTTATGTCGACGCCGAGCGACCTTATATATTCCGTCTCGCGGTCGAGTATCACCTTAGGGAGCCTGAACTCGGGAATGCCATACCTTAAAACACCGCCGCTGGCGCTCAACGACTCGAAGAGCGTAACTTTATAACCATGCCTGGCAAGGTCTGCCGCCGCCGTCAGGCCGGCCGGACCCGCGCCGACCACTGCGACTTTAATGTCCTTCTTCTCCTTTATGGCAGAAGATTCTTTTGATCCCGGCTGAGCTGCTTCCCGGTCAGCCACATATCTTTCAAGCGCACCGATAGCAACCGGCTGGCCCTTGGCGATCAAGGTACACAACACCTCGCACTGGGTCTCCTGGGGGCAGACGCGCCCGCAGATTGCCGGCAAATTATTCTTCTCTTTTATCTTCTGTATCGCGCCTTTATAGTCTTTCTTCGCGACGAGCTTTATGAATTCGGGTATGTCTATCTCTACCGGGCATCCGTTGCAACAGGGCTTCTTCTTGCACGCGATACAGCGCTGCGCCTCAAGCACCGCCTGCTCTTCTGTGAAACCCAACGATACTTCCTTGAAATCCTTGTTCCTCTCATCCGGGTTGCGGGCCGGTATCTCTTGCCTGGGTGTCTTATTAATAGCCATTATCCTTCGAGGGCTCTCCTTTCTTCGTCCAGGAACCTCTTGTTCCTGGCCGTGAGTTCGTCAAAATCCACTTTATATCCGTCGAATTCCGGCCCGTCGACGCACGAAAATTTAGTCTTGCCTTCTATGGTGCAGCGGCAGCTTCCGCACATCCCTGTCGCGTCCAGGAGTATCGCGTTAAGGCTCACTATGGTCGGGATATTATGCGGCTTAGCCGTCATGGTGACTGCTTTCATCATCGGTATAGGGCCGCAGCATATTATACGGTCGACCTTCTGCTCCGAGATGACTTTTTTAAGGGCGTCGGTCACGAAACCCTTGATGCCGTAGCTGCCGTCGTCCGTGGTTATAAGCACTTCGTCGGCGATCGGCTTGAATTCATCCTCGAGTATTATGAGGCTCTTGTTGCGGGCGCCGATTATGGCAATGACCTTATTGCCCTTCTCTTTAAGGGCCTTTGCCGCGGTATATAATTCCGCCGCGCCGACACCGCCGCCGATTATCACGACCGTGCCGAATTTTTCTATCTCTGTAGGGTTGCCCAACGGCCCCAGTATATCCCTTATCTGGCCGCCCGCTTTTAACGCGCAGAGGTCTTTCGTCGACCTGCCGAGCTGCTGGATGATGAGGGTCAGGACCCCGCGCGCTTTGTCCGCGTCGCATATCGTAAGCGGTATCCTTTCGGCGAACTCATCGAGCCGGACGATCACGAACTGCCCGGGCTTCGCCTCGCGCACGACCATCGGCGCTTCGACTTTCAATAAAGTTATCGTATCCGCCAGTTGTTTATTTTCCACTATCTTGTGCATGCTATCACTCCGGTTGTTGAAACTGCCCTCGTCATTTGGTTCTCCTTTTGGTTTTTATCTTTTTCAGCTCGGAATCGTTCATAGTAAAGCTGTGCTCTTCGGTAGGGAATTTGCCTGCCTCGACCTCATCTTTATATCTCTTGAACGCGTTCAACAGGAGAGGCCAGAGGTCGGCGTATTTCTTCACGAACTTCGGCGTGAACCGGTCGAATAATCCTATCATATCGTTGGTGACGAGCGCCTGGCCGTCGCAATACGCGCCCGCGCCTATGCCTATCGTGGGGACTCCAAGTTTTTCCGTTATCAATTTCGCAAGTTTATCCGGCACACATTCGAGAAGCACCGCGAAACAGCCGGCTTTTTCCAGCGCAAGCGCGGAATCCAGGAGCTTCTGCGCGCTCGCGGCATCCTTTCCCTGGACTTTGAACCCGCCGAGCTGCGTAGCGGTCTGCGGCGTAAGGCCTATGTGCCCCAGGACCGGGATGCCGGCCCTGACCAATGCCTTCACGACGCCTGTCATCTCGGTGCCGCCCTCGATCTTTACCGCGCCGCACCCGCCTTCTTTTATGAACCTGCCGGCATTCCTTACGGTCTCTTTCTCGCCTATGTTATATGTCATAAAAGGCATATCGCCTATTATAAGCCCGTATCTGACGCCGCGTTTTACGGCTTTGGCGTGATGGATCATCTCGTCCATAGTTATAGGCACCGTCGATTCGTATCCAAGTACGGTCATTGCCAGCGAATCGCCGATAAGTATGATATCCACGCCCGCCTCATCGATGAGCCTGCCCGAGGGGTAATCATAGGCGGTAAGGAGGGTTATCTTCCTGCCCTCTTGTTTCTTCTTCCGGATATCCGGGATAGTCAGTTTCTTCCGCTCCATCGCCGTCACCTTCTTTCTTCCATGAGCGATTTTACGATATTTACCGCCTCGACCGCGTCGCGCGCGTAGGCTGAGGCGCCGATCTCTTTGGCGAATGCCTCGGTCACTACCGCGCCGCCGACTATCGTCTTGAAATTGAGGCCTTTCTTCTTTAATCCCTTTATGACGCGTTCCATCTGGATCATCGTCGTCGTCATCAGCGAGCTCAAGCCGATTATATCGGCTTTGTTCTTTACCGCTTCTTTTATTATCGTCTCGGCCGGCACGCCGCGGCCAAGGTCTAATATTTTATAACCGTGGTTTTCCAGGACCGAGATCACGATATTTTTCCCGATATCATGTATGTCTCCTTCGACCGTCGCGATCACGATCGTGCCTTTATCTTCCTCTTCGCCGGGCTTTATCTCTTTTTTGAGCCGCCCGAACGCGCGCTGGACCGCCTCTGCCGACAATATCACCTGCGGGAGAAAATATTCCCTTTTGCCGAATTTTTCGCCTACTATCTCCAGCGCAGGGATAAGTATCTTGCTGTTTATCTCAAGGGGAGCAATGCCGCGGGAAAGCGCCTCTTCGACATACGCGGTTATATTATCCTTGTCTCCGTAAAGGACCGCTTCTTTAAGGCGCGTCTTTACGTCCTTATGCGTGCCCGGTTTTGCTTCCGGCTTTTTCCCCGAAGCTTTCCCGATAGGGCTGAGCGCGGCCTTCAGGAACCTCTTTATCCCGGCTTCGTCCGCAGCGCGCCCCTTCTTTTGTTTCGCGACCCGGAACATGTTGTCGTCGCTCGGGTTGATTATCGCGAGATCGAGGCCGGATGCGAGCGCCAGCGAGAAGAAATCCGCGTTTATCCTCCTCCGGTTGGGAAGGCCAAAGGAGACATTGCTCACGCCTAACGAAGAAGGGAAGCCTTTCTTCTTCAGTTCCCCGATCGCCTTGAGCGTCTCTCTCGCCTGCCCCGGTTCCGCCGAGATCGCCAGAGTGAGCGGGTCTACGATCATATCTTCTTTCTGTATGCCGAGCGCGAGCGCCTTATTTATGACGCGGGCCGCGACTTTAACGCGGGCTTTCGCGTCCTTCGGGATCCCGCATTTATCCAGGGTCAGGACAAGTATTGCCGCCCCGTATTTTTTCGCGAGCGGCAGGATGAAATTTATCTTCTCCCTCTCGCCGTTAACCGAATTGATAAGCGGTTTTCCGGAAACTTCCTTCAGCGCCGCTTCGACCGCCGCGGGATTCGCGCTGTCTATCGACACCGGCGCATCGCTGACCGCCTGGACCGCCTCTACGGCCGGGACGATAGTCTCCTGCTCGCGCGTACCCGGGACACCGACATTGACATCCAGGATATCCGCGCCTTTCTTGGTCTCCTCTATCGCCTCGCGCCTGATTATGACCGACTTGCCGGCTTTTATCTCTTCCTGGAGCTCTTTTTTCCCGGTAGGGTTGATCCGCTCGCCTATTATCAACGGGCGCGTCCTCAAGTTTAGCTCTACTATCTTCGTCCTCGAGGATAGCCTGAACGCCGGGAGATACTTCCTCTTTGCCGGCCTTTTATTTTTTAATATCTTTTTCAGTTCATTTATATGTTCCGGCGTGGTGCCGCAGCATCCGCCGATCAAGTTCACGCCCAACCCGGCGAATTCGGCGGCGTATTTCGCGAAAGACTTCGGGCTCTCGGGGAAATATGTCTTTCCGTTGCGCAATTCCGGGAGTCCCGCGTTCGGAAGGCATGAGACGTATTTATCCGTATAAGGGGTCATCTCCCTGACCACTTTTACCAGCTCTTTCGGGCCGGTGGAGCAGTTCGTCCCGATAATATCCGCGCCGAGCGATTGGAACAGGACCGCGAACGCCGAGGGCGGAGTGCCGTACGTGCTGCGCTCGCCGCCTTCAAACGTCATCTGCGCCTGTACCGGTATCCGGCCTCCGGCCTGGCGGGCCGCGATGAATGCCGCCTTCAACTCTTTTATGTCGGCAAAGGTCTCGAGTATTATCAGGTCGCATCCGCCTTCCTTAAGGGCGCGTACCTGGTCCTCAAAAATTTTAACCGCCTCGTCGAAAGAGAGGTCGCCCAACGGCGTCAACTGCCTGTCGAGCGGTCCGACCGAGCCGGCGACATATGCTTTGCTAGCAGCCGCGGCCTTCGCGATGCGCGCCGCCTCATAATTTATCCTGTCGGCTTCTTTCTCGAGCCCGTACGCCGCGAGTTTTAACTTGTTGCCGCCGAACGAATTCGTTTCGATGATATCGGCGCCGGCCTTTATATAATCGAGATGCACGGACCTTATGACATCAGGCCTCAGGAGATTTAATTCCTCGGGACAGGCTCCCGCCTTCAGCGCCCCTGTTTCCTGTAAGACAGTGCCCAGCGCGCCGTCGTATATTAATATCTCATTTTTTAAGCGGGCCGATATTTTTTTCATACACCTTTCTTATGGGCCTCTGGCCTTTCTTTATAAGGCCGATGCAAGCCGTGACCGATTTCTCGGGGACCATGATGCAGCTCTTAACCGCCTTTACGCCTATCCTGTCCGACCTCAGTACCTTCAATATTTTGGGCTGGTCGAATATAGACCAATCCCCGTAACCCGGACTGAACCGGGGCGTCGCCGCGTAACCTTCGGCCATTGCTTTAGTTTTTATCACATCGTCTACATATCCGGCAAGCGCCTCGACCGCTTCCGAACCCGCCGCGTCCAGTACGGTCGCGCGCGCGATCTCGCTCTTCGTCACATATCCGTTCACCTTATCGGCAAGGCCGTCGCCTATGGTGCAGACGAATAACACGGCCTTCTGAGCCCCCTTAAGATGCCTCGCGAGCGCAGGACTTTTTACCGCAAGCTTCGCTTCCGGGAACCTCACCTCGCCGCCTTTTATGGTGATATCAAATATCCCATAGGCAGCCTTCGGTTCTGCGAGGGAATGGCCCTCCTCGATCACGCCGGAAATGAAGGCGAATATCTTCTTGTCCGCCTTTGTCTTGTATTTCGCGAATTTAAGGCGTGAGAGGACGAGGGCAACCGGTATCTTTATAGGGATATTCTTCAGAAAGACGATCTTTATCTCCTAAAGGCCCGCGGCATCCAGGATGCGGGGGACGAGCTTGTTCCAGCCCAATGACATTATATGGACGCCCTGCGCCAGGCCTTTCAGCTCTTTTATGGTGCGCGCCGCGATCTCAACGGCCTTCTCCTGTTTATCGGCGGCGCCTTCGACTTCTTTTATCAGGCTGTCGGGTATGAATATACCGGCGACGTTCTTGTTCATGAACCTCGCCATATCCGGCGACTTGATGAGGATTATGCCTGCGATAATGCAGGTATTGTAATGCTTGACCTTATCTATGAATCTCGAGAACGCCTTTATATCGTAGACGCCCTGCGTCTGGAAGAACTCGGCGCCGGCCTTCAGTTTCTTCTCGAATTTTATCAGTTCCGGCTCGATCGGGTCAGCGCCGGGGTTCACGACCGCGCCGACGCAGAATTCCGGGGCGCCCTTAAGTTCCTTCCCGGCAAGGTCCTTCCCGCTCTCGAGCTTCCTCA
>JAQTVK010000027.1 GCA_028706795.1 Candidatus Omnitrophota bacterium
GGGCCGGTGACTCCTATATATATTCCCTTATGCATCCTGATCTTCTCTTCCTTCGCTATCTCTTCGGCCAGCGCGACAAGCTTCGGGTCGTACAGGTCGCAGAAATCCGGGAACCTGGGGCCCATCGATTCATCGTTCGGCCCTATCAGTGGATTCACCCCGGTAAAATTTATGTGGTCGGCGATCGCCATGAGGTCTCCGGCCTTGTAAGCCGGGTTCATCCCCCCGGCCGCGTTCGAGACGACGAGCACTTTTGCGCCGAGCGCCTTTACCACCCTGACCGGATAAGTGACCTGGTCCAGCGGATATCCCTCGTAATAATGGAACCTGCCTTCCATCGCGACGACATTCTTGTTGCCTATCTTCCCGAAGACGAGCTCGCCCTTGTGCCCCTTGACCGTAGATACCGGGAAGTTCGGTATCTTCCAGTATTCTATGGCCTTTTTGTTTTTTATCTTCTCGGTGAGGTTGCCCAGGCCGGTCCCGAGGATTATTGCGACATCGATCTTCGGTATCTCTTTCAGTTCGTCCTTTATGAATTTAAACGTATCTTCGATCTTGTTCTTCATCTCGTGCATTAGCCTCTCCTTATTTCCGCGATACGGCTATGACCTTAACCTCATCGCAAGTTCCAGCAAAGTCGGCACCAGAAAATATTTATTTACCGAATAAAGGACTATCGTCGCTATCCATGGCGAGATGTCGACCGGCCCTAACGGCGGGATGAACCTCCTTATCGGCGCCAGGATAGGGTCGGTGGTCCTGTTCAAGAACTGGACCAGCGGATTGAACGGGTCGGGGTTGACCCAGCTTATGACCGCCCGGAAAAATATCAGGATGCATACTATATTTATCAGGATCTCAAGCAGGCGCGCGACCGATAATATTAAATTACTTAACGCGAACATTTCCTATTCCTCCGATAATTCTTTTGAACGGCGTACCGCGGCAGTGACCGCCTTTTTGACTATCTTCTTTACCCCGGCACGGTCGAATACCTTTATCGCCTGTTCGGTCGTGCCGCCCTTTGACGTCACGCGCTGGCGCAGGATGCCGGGTTCGTGCCCCGTTTCTATCAAGAGCTGCGCCGCGCCGAGAGCGGTCTTCGATACGAGTTTCTTTGCCGTAGCCCTGTCCATCCCGAGGCTGACAGCCGTCTCTATTAGCGCCTCTTTGAGATAGAAAAAATAAGCCGGGCCGCTTCCCGATACCGCGGTGACAAGGTCAAAATATCTCTCGTTTAAATTTACCGTTTCCCCCACGCTCGAAAATATCTCATCTGCCGCCTTCATGTCTCTTGCCGCGGCATACCTGCCTTTACATATCGCCGAGATGCCCTCGCCTATAAGCGCCGGCGTATTCGGCATCACCCTTATGACGCGGGGCCTGCGTATGCGTGCGAGGGCATCCTCTATCCTGCGGGTATTTATGCCTGCCGCGATCGAGATATATAACCTGCCCTTCCCGTAAAAAGATACCTCCCTGAGCACCTCGCCGATATTTTGCGGCTTGACCGCGAAAATGACGATATCGCTGTGCGCCACGGTCTCAAGCATGGACCTGGTTGCCAATATCCCATATTTCTTAACGGCAACCACGCGTTTGGCCGTGTCGTCATCGAAACCTATAATACCCGCCCTTTTGACGGCGCCGGATGAAATGAGGCCGTTTATTATCGCCCCGCCCATGTTCCCCAGGCCGATGACGCCTATTTTTTTACCCGCCAAATATCGCATGCCCTACCCTTATTATATTGGCGCCTTCCTCTATAGCGACTTCGAAATCCTGCGTCATCCCCATCGAGAGATACCTCATGTCCACATTCCTGACCCTTTTCGTCAAAATAAGCAGGGACAATTTCCTTAACCTTTCAAAATACGGCCTCGACTCCTCCGGATTCTCGGTGAACGGCGCCATCGTCATCAGGCCAAGGACCTTTATATTGGGTAATACGGCTATCTTTTCTATAAGAGGAAGCGCCTGTTCGGGCGGTACGCCGTATTTTGTCGCCTCCTCCGAGATCTTGACCTCTATCAATACCTTCTTCGGGTCCAGAAGGCCGGCGGAGCGTTTCGATATCTCCTCGGCGAGTTTCAGGGAATCGACCGAATGGATGAAATCGAACATCCGCACCGCCTCCTTGACCTTATTTGTCTGCAGGTGGCCGACAAGGTGCCACTTCGCCCTGAATTCGATCGCCTTAAATTTTATCTCCGCGGCCTGCACATAGCTTTCGCCTATATCCGTAACACCTGCGGCAAGGGCCTCTTCTATCTGCGGGGCGCCTATGGTCTTAGTCACGCAGACGAGCGTGATGTCGCGCTCCTTTTTGCCCACCCTCTCGGCTGCCCGGCGGATCCGCTCCCTTACGGCTTGTATATTCTCAGCTATCATTTTTTAGAAATACTCGCTGAATATACGGTTTACCCTGTCGAAGAGTTTCCCTAACGGCGTGTTCCCGAAAATATTCTTCCGGACCTTTCTCTTCGCGCCTTCGCGGGCCCAGTATTTTACGAGCCCGACCGAGGTGACCTGTCCGGTGCCCGCCCTCGCCATATCCCCGCCTGTCACGCCTTTGACGAGGCCCATCTTCACGGGCATGCTGAGGGATAATTCCAGCATCTCAAGGAAACCGCCCAAAGCGGTCAGGTCGCCGGCGACCACGCAACCCATCGCGGCTTCCTTGGCGAAGAGCATATCCTTCAGTTTGCCGCCTATCTGTTTTATGAGCTCCTCGGCTTCCGGCCTTGCTGCCTCGGCAAGGGCCCTCCTCGAGAGGGAACGGCTCGAACCGCCCAGCCTCAAGACTATCTTGTCCCCCTCCGGCGAAGCGCTCCCCTGCGCCGGTTCTGCGGTCGCGGGCTTATCAAGAGATATCTCGCGTTTCAGCAGGTCTGCCGCGTAATCCCGGGGTATCTTGAAATTATCGGCGATGAGTTCGGCCATCCTGCCGCTGCCGGCAGGTATTATCTCGATGGATTTTATTTCGCCGCCGTTATACACGATCATATGCGTTGCGGAATAAGAGATGAATATGAATATTACGCCTAATTCCTTCTCGAGTTCCTCAAGTATGGCGTAGCCGGCCGCTATGCCCGAGAGGACTATATCCCTGATCTCGAAACCCGCCGTATTTATCGACCTCCTGACGTTGTGGAGGTTGGTCACCAGTGCCGTCACGAATTCCATATCCGCCTCGAGCCGCGTGCCGAACATCCCGGTCGGGTCCTTGATCCCGTCCTGGCCGTCGAGGATAAAATCGCGCGTTATCGAATGGACTATCTCCCTGTCAAAGGGAAGCGCTATCGTCCTGGCGGCCTCAGTCACCCGCTCGACCTCATGCCTGGATATCTCGTTCTCTTTCTCGGCGACGGTCACGCTCCCTTTCGTATTATAGACCCGCAGGCTCGCGCCGTCGCAGTTCGTCACGAGAGATACGACCTTTGTCTTCGCCGAGGCCTCCGCCTTTTCGACGGCTGAGGCGACGGACAATGCCACCTCGCTTATATCCGATATCGCGCCGTTATCAATCCCCCTCGACGGCACCGAGGCGTACCCCAACAGCGCCAAGGTATCCTTCTCCTCGGTCGAACAGACCGAGCAGGTCACGAAATCCTCGCTTATATCCAGGCCGGCTAATATCTTCTTCATTTCTTTTCCGGTTTAAACGTCACCGCGGCATCCGTGAACCTTAGGTCTATCGAATCGATCTTCGACCTGTCCACCTTGGGATTGTCCAGTGCCGCGGCCAGCGAATCGAGCTTCCTGTCGAGATCGTTTTTGCCGACAACTATCGTCATCCCGTCCATGACGAAAAAAGCCTTATCCGGATATGTCATATCTACGGCCTCGACCGCCGAATTCCTGAATTCCTTCCTCGAATAGATGCGCTGGAGGATATCGAGGGCGGTAGCGAGCCTCCTTGACTTCACCTTCGTGCCCGTCTTCGGGTCCGTGAGCTGGGACTCGAGGCCGGTAATAAGCGGGAGCGGATCGAGGCTGCCCGTATCCGAGACGATGACGCCGTCGAAATCTACCGGAAGGACCTTCCCGACCCTTATCTTTGCCGCTGCCTCCCTGTCCCTTATCTTCGCGACGATCCTGTTAGGCAGGAACTTTGTTATCACCACTATCTGGAATTCGGGGTGCGCTGACTTTATCTTACCGGCGAGCGCCGCGGTATCCACCGTGAAAAAATTGACGGGATATTCGAGGTTAAAATATTCTTTCTGTATATATAAGTTCCCTTCCTTGCCCGGTTTTACTATCTCGACCTTCTTCACTTCAAAGGGCGCAGCGGTGCAGATAAAATCCTTGAGCCACAGGCCGGCCGCTGTCACCGCTAGCGCCAATACCACAACGGCTGTGACCGCAACCCTGTTGCGTTTCATGAAACCGCTGAACTGTTTTGAGGCTTCCGAGCCTGATTTTCTTTTTCTAGCCATATTATTTAAAAGCCGATTCGAGCATCTTTTCGCACAACAGGGGAAAATCCATTCCCCTCGCCTTCGCGGCCTTCGGCAGGAGGCTGAGCTGGGTCATCCCGGGTATTGTATTTACCTCGAGGACGACTACTTTCCCTCCGTCATCCAGTATCATGTCTACCCTGGAGAAAGACCTGCATCCGATGGCGTTATGCGCGCTTATGCCGGCGTCCTGCGCGATCTTCGCCTCGCCTTCGGATATGGGCGCGGGACAGAGATATTCGGTCATCCCGGCCGTATATTTGGACACCTCGTCGTAATAACGCCTTTTCGGGACGACCTGTATGACGGGAAGCGGCTTGTCATCGAGTATGCCCACGGTAAGCTCCTTGCCGTGTATGAACTCCTCGAGGAGCACTTGCCCGCCGAATTTGAACGCTTCCTTAATGGCTCCGTCCAGATCCCCAGCCTTGTCTATTATTGAGACCCCGACCGAAGAGCCCTGCGCCGAGGGCTTGACGACGACCGGCGCCGGGAATTTCAGTTTCGGCCTGGACCCGTTCTCTGCCACATGGTATCCCGGGATGTTAAGCCCGGCCTTTTTGAATAACTTACGCGAGGCGATCTTATCCATCCCGAGGCGGCTCGCTTTCACTCTCGAGCCGGTATAGGGTATCTTAAGGTCCTCCAGTATCATCTGTATCTGGCCGTCTTCGCCGAATGTCCCGTGGAGGGCGATGAAGGCGACGTCGATACCCGCCGACCTCAGCTCGTCTCTCGTCGGAAGCCATATCTCCATGGGGATGGCGTTGTATCCTTTGCTCAACAGGGCGTCGGTTATGGCCCTTCCCGAGCGCAGGGAAACGTCCCTCTCCGCGGACGGCCCGCCCATCAGCACGCCTATCCGCAAACCGACCTTATCCATTAAAACTCTCCTATTAATTTAGTCTCTAATTTTAACATAATTTGATGTTCTTTAAAAACTATTTTTTGTATCTCATCTATTAATTTCCTGACGTCGGATGCCGAAGCATTTCCCCTGTTTATGATGAAGTTCGCGTGCTTCTCCGAGACCGCAGCGCCCCCTGCCGACTTTCCCCTCAAGCCGCATTTATCTATAAGCTCCCAAGCCGGCGAACTCCCCGACGGGTTGAGGAAGATGCTTCCTACGCTGGGATAACCGAGCTCCTGCGTTTTTCTCTTCTTCTCCAGGTTTTTCTTCATCTCGGCCTCGATCTTATCTTTGGCCTTCTTCTCCAGTTTGAGCCTGGCCGAGACCAGGACCAAACCGCCGAGGCTAGAGGAACGATACGAGAACTTAAGCCCGTCTTTCCCGATCTTCACCTTCTCGAGGCCCTTGAGCGCGGTTATCTCCTCGACGAGATCCCCTATAGCCCTTGACGGCCATCCGGCGTTCATCGTGAGGGCGCCTCCGAGCGTCCCGGGTATCCCGGCGAGGAATTCAAGGCCTCCCAGGTCCTTCTCCGCGGCCTTCTTTATCAGCTCATGGACCTTTATGCCGCAGCCCGCGGCGGCCGTATCCCCTTCGAATTCTATCCCGCTAAAAGCCGGCGCTACCAAAGAGATGACAAATCCGCGGATGCCCTTGTCCCCGACCAGGAGTTTGCTGCCGCCGCCGATGATGAAATGGTCCATCTTATGCAATTCGGCATAACGCAAGATATTCAGGAGGTCGTCTACGTCCTCCGGGCAGACAAAGATATCCGCCGGCCCGCCTATCTTGAATGTCGTATGGCGGCCCATCGGTTCATCGAGCCTTATCTCGCCCTTAATGAAGCTTAAGTCCTCTTTTTTGATCTCTTGTCCCTTTTTTTCGAAAGCTCCTGCGCCAGCTCCGCGGCTATCGAGGTGATGTCTCCGGCGCCCATCATCAGGACCATGTCGCCGCGTCTTATCTCCCTAAAGAGGTATTCTTTTAATTCCTTTTTGGGCAGGTATATGACGTCCTTGTGCCCGTGGCATTTGACTTCCTCGTAAATGCTTTTGCCGGAGACACCGTCGAGCTCGTCCTCAGACGCGGCGTAGATATCGGTAAGTATCAGCCGGTCGGCCATATCGAAACACTTTCCGAATTTATCCTTCAGGTATTTGGTCCTTGAGAAACGGTGCGGCTGGAAAACCGCTATAAGCCGTTTGGGTTTCCAATTCCTGGCCGCAAGTATCGTCGCCTTTATCTCGGCAGGATGGTGCGCATAATCGTCTATCACTCTTATCCCGTTCCCGGAATACCTGACTTGGAACCTCCGCGCCGCGCCGGTAAAATCCTCGACCGCCTTCTTTATCGTTTCGAAATCGAGGCCAAGCTCCAACGCCACGGCGAACGCGGCCATGGCGTTCGAGACATTGTGTATCCCCGGGATGTTTATCGCGGCCCGCCCCAGGTTCTTGCCGCGGTAGATTATCTCGAACTCTGAATGCGAGTCGTGCATCTTTATCTTCCCGGGAAATATATCGCCGCCGGCCGAAAGGCCGAAGGTGACGACCTCCTTGGGATAACCGCGGAGCGCCCGCTTCAGGTTATCGCAGTCGCCGCAGGCGAACAATTTCCCGCCCGGCTTGATCTTTTCGATGAATTTCAGGTACCAGGATATTATCTCCCCCATATTCCTGTAATAATCGAGGTGCTCGGCGTCGATATTCGTGATGACCCCATAGAGCGGTTTCAGGTGGACGAATGAGCCGTCGCTCTCGTCCGCCTCCACCACAAAATGCCCGCCCTTGCCTACCCTGGCGTTGCCCTCCAGGGATTTCACCTCGCCCCCGAGGATCGCGGTCGGGTCGAGCCCCGCCCTGTACAGGATGTGGGCGATGAGTGATGATGTCGTCGTCTTGCCGTGCGCGCCGGTAACGGCGATCCCCTTCCTGCCGTTCATTATCAGGGCAAGCATATCGGCGCGGTGGAGTGTCGTTATCTTTTTATTGCGCGCGGACTTGAGCTCCGGGTTCTCCGGCGTGATCGATGACGAGAATACGACGATATCGGCGCCCTCTATGTTCTTCTCGTGATGGCCCTCGTGGAACTTTCCGCCGAGTGATTCGAGCTTCTCGATGATGCGCGAACGCCTGACGTCAGAGCCGGAGACCTTATGGCCCTGCTTGAGCAGGACGAAGGCAATGGCGCTCATCCCGATGCCGCCGATGCCGATAAAATGAATATGCTTCTTTCCTTTTAGTTTCATGCTCATCCAGTATATTCCTTGAAATTTAAGTCTCGCTTGGCCTTAGCTCCCAGTCAATCGGTTCGCTCGGGCTTTCTTTATTCCTCGTCCCGCAACGGCGGGACTGCGTCATAAATCGCCTCTTCGCTTACCGGATTGCCTGGTCGCAACGTCAAGTTAGTATACAATCAGCAAGACGCTTAGCTGCATCGGGCACAGCAAACCTTTTAGCGGCATCGGACATCTTGCTCAACTTCGCCTTGTCGTCCTTCAACTCAAATATTTTTTCTTTCAACATCTGCGGCGTGAGGCCGAGCTCGTCCATTATTATAGTCCCGCCGGCCTTTTCGAGCGCGGCTGCGTTATGGTACTGGTGCCCTCCGGCGAACCTGTAAGGGACCATTATCGATGGTTTGCCCAGGGCCGCGATCTCAAAGAGTGCCGTAGCCCCGGCGCGCGAGACGATGAGGTCTGCCATCGCATACGCGTATCCTATGTCCCCGACAAAATCGCATACGCAGCCGTCCACGCCGCTCCCCTCGTATTTTTTCCGCACATCATCGATATTCCTCATCCCTGCGATATGCAGTATGTTGACCTGCTTTTTTTCTTCATCGTTCAAGGCTCCCAGCATATCCCCTACTATCATGTTTATCTTCTGCGCGCCCTGGCTTCCTCCAAGGATAAGGACCGTGAATTTGTCCGGGCTGAATTTATAAAACCTTCGCGCGTCCTCTCTTTTTGTCATCAGTAGTTTTTTGCGTATCGGGTTGCCGGTAAATACCGCTTTCCTCCCGAAGGCCCTTTCCGTTTCCTTGAAGCTTACCGCGACGCGCCTCGCCAAAAGCGCTAATATTCTGTTAGCCAGCCCGGCCTCGCAATTCTGCTCATGGAGAAAAAGCGGTTTCCCTATGAGCGCGGCGAATTTACATATCGGAAATGAGGCATATCCTCCGAAACCGACCACTATATCGGGCTTATAATCAAACAACAGTTTTATTGACCTCAGGCAAGCCGAGGCGAACCGTACGATGAAAACGAGGAATTTTACGGGGTTCGCCGAAAGTTTCGCCACAGGCATAAGCCTGTAGGGAATGCCGAACGACCCGAAGAGTTTCACCTCGAGGGGATGGCCTGTCCCGACGAGCAAGACATCGTGGCCTCGCTCCCGCAATTCCTGTGCCAGGCTCAACCCGGGGAAGATATGCCCTCCGGTCCCTCCGCACGCGATAAGTATCTTCATCCCGTTTTTATAAACGTTATGGTCGGGATTCATTAATTATTCTT
>JAQTVK010000028.1 GCA_028706795.1 Candidatus Omnitrophota bacterium
TACGCTCGGCGGATATGGGCGTCTTCCAGATAACGCCGGTCAATTCGACCGAGGTTTCGGACTGGGGCAGTAACGACACCTCATCCCTGGAGAAGAAAGTTTTCGCTGTGGTACATGCGGATTTTGCGATAACGGAGTAAGCGAAGGGCCGCCAAAAATAGTTGAAAGAAAATCCCTCCTTTCAGCGTCTATATAGCTAAAGGAGGGATTTTTATGGATATTAATTGCGCCTTGACAGGAGTTAGCATATATGCTAACCTTGTACTGCAATGAGGCCGCTGACAGAGGACTATATCTTCTATTGCGGCAATAAGATTGAGGTAGAGTTCTACTTTACTGAGGAAGGCGAAATACCGGCAAAAGAGTTCCTGGAGAGTATTAACGAAGCGAAGCTAATAGGCAAGCTTATGGGCTATGCCAAATTGATTGCGGAGCAAGGCACATTATACGATGAGAAGAAATTCAGGATAGTTGCGAAAAAACAAAGAATGTACGAGTTTAAGCCGATGGCTTTTAGATTTTTCAGTTTCTTTTCCGGCGGCAAATTAATAATTACAAACGGTTATATGAAAAAGTCACAAAAGGTAAAAAGAGAAGAACTTAATCGCGCGATCCGTTATAAAAATGATTACCTTTTTAGGGTAGAAAGGGGTGAATATTATGAAGAGGCCTAAGACATATTTTGACGTGCTAATGAAGAATGATAAGTTTAGGGAAGCATTTGAAAAGGAATATTCGAAAATCGTAATATCTGAGAAGATCGCAAAACTGAGAAAAGAGGCAAACCTGACACAGGAAGCCCTTGCGAAAAAGATCCATACTACGAAATCGGCAATATCGCGTTATGAAAGCGCGAGTTATTCGGGCTATACTGTCTCGCTTCTCGAGAAGATCGCGTATGCTTGCGGGGCAAAAATGGATATTAATTTCAAAAGGCCGATTCATGTTTAACAGTATTTATGTATCCTCTTATAAATAAAGAGGTTGCAATCTTGAGGTCACAATTTGTGACCTCAAGTTGATGTTCCAAAATGGAACATCAAAAAGGAATGTGCAATAATTGCACATTGCATGACTGCAACTATTCGGAAATTCCGGATAGTCCGCATTAACATAAAGAACTTGCGCAGCTAGTAAAAGAACATGGTAAAATATTAAAAGAGCACGGCTGACATATCACAGCCATCTATTAGCAAAGGAGAAGGAATGAAGATCAGGAAATTAGCCATCAGCTTGACAGGGATCTTATTATTCGCGGCTTGCTGCGCTTACGCGGAAGATGAGTATTCAGATACCCCGAACGATAATTCAGGAACGCAAGAAAACGTCGATAACCCGGAAACTGCAGATACTCCGGTAATAGAGAATAAAGACAATAAGGATATCGGCAAATCAGGTGACAATACGCTCCCGCCGGAACCGACCACTGAACCCGTGGGAAAACATATCGACTCGCCCATCGAGGGAAGCGTCAACAACCCTGACGGGCCGGACGGAGGCAGCGTAACCACCGAGAGCGTAAATAATCCCGGGGATAAAGAATGAACATAAATAAGATCCTAGCGAAAGAGGGGTTGATAATCATAGGGTTGGCCCTCGTATTATATGCCATCCTGCATTTTCTTCCCGAGATGCCCGTTGTATATCCAAAATATAAATTGGAGTTCGTTAACGGGGAAACTTACACTATAAAGATACATCCGGAGATCCGCAACGGCTTGAATTCCAGCGAGATCATCCAGGCGACCCTTAACCCGCCGCCAAAAGTCATCGAAGAACGGATAAAGGAATTCACCGAAGCGGCGCATATCAAATCCAAATTAAAATCAATAGCTTACGTAAATTCCGCGGCGGTCCGTTGCTATAGATTATTCTTTTCATTTTTCGGCAAATTTTTTGTTTTAAAAATACTTATCGTTTATTCAATTTTATTGCTTATCCGTTTTATAATCTGGTCGCTAAGGACGTTAAAAGGGAGATGATGGAATTCTTCGACGCCACTATCATCCGGGCGGGCCGACTTTTCACAGTGACAGCGGGTTAAAAACGTATTATTCTATAGTCGCGGCCCCGAAAGAGTTAAACCCTGACTTGAAAGTCCGGGACTTGCAGGATTGGACCGAGATCGGCCTGAAACCGTTATTCTGATAAGCAGGTTAAATGAAGAATACTCTTTTAGGAATAAAGGTGATCGGCTGGCTATGCGTAATATCGGGTATCTTTGCCGGTATGGCCATATTCTGGCAAGAAGACTACGCAGTCTTAGGCATTACCTTTCTATTGAACCTTATTATAGGCATAAATTTGTTAAGGAGGAAAGAGGCCGCAAGGAAATTCATGGTATTCCTTACCGCTCTTTCTATCGCAGCCGCTTTAATAGCCGCGCTTCTTGTCCCGAATTTAATTTTGGATAGGGCAGAAAAATATCGCCAAAAAATGCATAGATACAAAGAGATCAGCGCAAAAATATCCGAATTGCAGAAAGAGAAGCCTGTAGATGAATATGAATTAGTGCCCCTGACAGTAGAAGCAAAAAGCCTCAAAATATTCTTAGACAGGTATCCTGAATATGAAAAGGCTATGGGTAAAATATATAAAAATACTTTTGAACTGAATATGGCTAATATAATAGGGATATCGTATATGATGTTCATTGTTTATTATTTGACGCGCCCTTATGTAAAAGAAAAATTCAAAGAAAATGCCTAAATTGAAGCTCATGACCGTACTTAGCACCGGCGATCGCGGCGCAATAGCAATGGCGAAGTCGCTTATGGAAGCGGAGGGGATCAAGTATCTCGTCAAAAATGAAGCCGCGCAGGATTTGCTAGCTTATGGCGGTCTCGGCGGTTTTAACCCGATGGCCGGGCCTATCGAGATACAGGTCGCCGAAGAGGACGCGGAAGACGCGAGGAAGATCCTGGAAGAATTGGAGAAATAGCGTATGCCGACGCACGGGCATATAGACAGGCAGGAATACGTGATGCGCGCGGCTTTCGTGAGCCTCTGGTGCAATGTCGTCCTCTTTACATTCAAGGGCGCGGCGTTCCTGATCGTGCAATCCCTCGCCATAGCCACCGACTTCGCGATAACAGTAGTGGGGCTGAGCGTTTCGCTCATATTGTATTATTCGATGAAGCTCGCGAACCGCCCTGCCGACATCATGCATAATTACGGCTATGGCAAGATCGAGCACGTCTGCGAGGCGATCGAAGGCATAGTGCTGATAGGAATTGCCCTCGCGATGATCGGGCAGTCGGCGAAGTCGTTAATGCATCCTTCCCATGTGACCAACCCGTGGCTCGGCCTCGCGTCGAGCACCCTGAGCTTCACGCTGAATTTCGGAGGGGCGTATTACATCCTGAAGATGGGAAAGATAAGCGGCTCCCCGGCTGTGCGCGCCGAAGGTATCCATTATATGCTGGAAGGTTTCATATCCTCCGCTATCGCGGCCGCGTTCGTCATATCCATGATGCTGGTTTCCGCCGGCAAAGGCAATGCCGCGCTGTATGTCGACCCTACGGTGACGATACTCGTCAGCATCGCGATAGCGATACCTTCTTTCGGGATCGCGAAAGGCGCGTTCTTCAAGCTGCTCGACGCCTCGATAGAAGAACCCAGCAAGATGGATGTCGTGGTTGCCCTCGCGCATAACGCCGACCTCTTCTGCAATTTCAGCGACATAAGGACGCGCGGCGCGGGCCACAAGAAATTCATAGACCTTAAGCTTACCCTGCCGGCGCAATTATCCTTTGCCGCGGCGAATAAGATAGCCAGGAAAGTCGAAAACGATATCATGTCCGCCGTGCCGGACAGCGAAGTATTCATAAAAATGGAAGCGTGCCTCCGGGACTGTGCTGTGCTTAAGGACGGCGGCGCTTGCCCGTTCGTATAATGGATATAATTACCCAAAAATTCAATGAATGGACCGAGGGGAAAGGGCCGAAAGAGGCGCGCATCTCGGTCTATGAGCATATCCGCGACATACCTTATGCCATAATTGCCGCTATGCGCGATCCTAAGGTCGGGCCGGCGGCTCTCATCGAAAGGAATCGCGGTTCGTGCAATCCGAAACACGTGCTCCTCGCCGGGCTCTTCGGACGTCTTGGGCTCGAGGTAAAATACGCGAATTACGCGTTTAATTGGGACGACCCCGCCGTAAAATACCCGCCGGAACTAAAAGCGCTTGTCAAAAAAATACCGAACGGCAACCATCTTGCCGTCAAGGCGCTCATCGACGGCAGATGGGTCCTCGTCGACGCGACATGGGATCCGCCGCTTAAAAAAGCCGGTTTTCCGGTCAATGAGAGCTGGGACGGCGTAAGCGATACAAAAAATGCCGTCACGCCTGTTAGCGAAGTCCTCCACGACACTATAGAGGAGCGCGTCCAATACGATACCGGCCTGCGCGGGCGTTATACCGAAGAGCAGAAGGCCGCCTACGCCGAATTTGTCGGGAAATTGAATGCCTGGCTTGAAGAATTACGGTGACAGCTCACTTAATTCATGACATGTTGGAAAAAATGGGGGTGCTATCGATGAAGAAATATGTCTTATGCGCGGGCGCCGTATGCTGTGTCCTGTTATTTGCGGGAACGGCCGCGGCAATATCTCCGGTGGAGACAAAACATTTCAGGGTCGTCGATAACGGGGAGGGTATCACCCCGGCTGATCTTAAGGCGGCGGGAGATACAGCCGAGAGCCTGTATAAAGAGGTCACGAATGTGCTTGGTACCGAATACACCAGCTCCGGGAAGATAGAGATCCGGGTATACGTCACGCCGAAGAGCGGCAGGGGTTTGAGGCCGGCTGCGAGCGGGTCGTCGTTGTACCTTACGCTGGGAAAAATCGATGAGGAGATACTCAGGCAGGGGATCGCCCATATCATTATCTCTAAGCCGCTGTCATCCGCGCCGCGATGGTTTTTAAGAGGCCTGGAGTTGTATGTAGCATATGGGAGTATGTCGGGGCAGTACAGAGGCCTTCCGCCTTTTGATAATTTTACATTTGCCCGGCTCGAGCAGTCATTACAGCCAGGCAAAGGGAAAGACGCATCTTATTACTCGTGGGCTGTCGTTTCATATGTGATGGATAATTACGGCAAGGACAGGCTCAAGACCATTTATAAGCAGAGCGGCACTTTCAGCGATAAATTCTCAAAGGCCTTCGGCGTCGACCTGAAATCGCTCGAGAAGAAATCCGGCGAAATCTTCGCGGCATATAGATAATTAAGTGAGCTGTCACCTTAATTACAGAGGAGAGCACATGAAGAGGCTTTTTGGGGTGGTAATTTTGTCGGTGTTATTCTTGCCTGCATTTATCGTGCCCGCTTATTGCGCCGGAACACCTGCCCCCGCACCGGTGATCAAAGGCATCACCGCATCGTCCGAAATAGATAACAACAGGCCGGAGAAGGCGATCGACAACAGCCTCCGCACCCGCTGGGAATCGGAGTTTAGGGATAACCAGTGGTTACAGGTGGAATTCGAGCAGCCTGTCGACCTGTATGGCATCGAGATAAAATGGGAGACGGCCGCGGCATACAAATATAAGGTCCTGGGCTCGGCCGACGGCGCCGCATGGCAGGCCCTCGCCGAGATAAACGACGGGAACGAAGGCGAAGATATAAAGATCAATTTTAAGAAAAAGGCGGCCTGCAAGTTCGTAAAGATAGACTGCCTCGAGAGGGCGACGGCGTGGGGATTCTCGATATGGGAGATAGAGTTCAAGACGGACAAGCCGTATAAGGATATCCCAAAGAGGATAATGCTGCCGAAGGGCAATACCTTCTTTACCGTCAGGCAGGAGAAAGGTAAACACTGGTTCATCGGCCCCAACGGTAAGCGGTTCATCTCGAAAGGGGTCAACGTAGTCCTGATCAGGGACGCCGCGGTCCTGCCGAATTCCGAATATTATGACGTTTCATCGAAGCATAAGGACAACGTAGAGTGGGCCAGGAGCGCCATAAAGCGCCTCAAGAAATTTAATTTTAACACGATAGGGTCATGGTCCGACCCGGCAGCATTTTATTACGATATGCCTTTTACCGTCATGCTGGGTATACCATCGACCACCGACCACAGGCTTGTCGATATCTTCGACCCGTTGTTCGACGAGAGGGCAGAACAGAGTGTCTCGGGCAAATGCAGGCATTACAAGGATTCGAAGTACCTTTTGGGATATTTTATAGAGAATGAGCTGCCGTGGTACGGGGACGTGGGCTGGTATACAGGCCACGCGACTACGCTTCTCGATGAATATGCCAAACTTCCGGAAGGCGCGCCCGGCAGGCAGAAACTGGCCGAGTTCCTGCAGCAGAAATACGGCAAGAGCATAGATGAATTCATGCTTGTGCGCGGCGCCGCGGCCAAGGAGGCCCGGGAACTTTTCGCCGGCCTTGTCGCCGAACGGTATTTTTCCGTGGTGAGCGGATTCATCAGGAAATACGACCCGAACCACATGATACTCGGCGTCCGTTTCGCGAACAGCGCCCCGGACGAGGTGACGAAGGCGTGCGGCAGGTATTGCGACGTGGTATCGGTCAATTATTATTGCAAGGATATGAAGGTCAACAAGGAGATGTTCGATAATTTTTATTTCCTCGGGCAGAAGCCTATCATGATAACCGAGTTCTCCTACCGGGCGATGGAGAACAATAGCGGCGACAAGAACACGAAAGGCGCCGACGTCACGGTCCAGACACAGCAGGACAGGGCTGAGGGTTTCAACAAATATGTGACCCAGATGATGGAATTCCCGTACCTAACCGGTTACCATTGGTTCCAGTATTTCGACGAGTCGCCGCAGGGGCGCAGTTTCGACGGGGAGAACAGCGATTACGGGATCGTCGACATCCATGACAACGAGTATAGGCTGCTGACCGCCGAGATGAAGAAGATAAATGCCGCGGCGGACACCATGCATAAGAAATCCGCGGCGCCTTATCCCGATAAACTGGTCAAGACGGGCGGATACGCCAAGGTGAATAATAAGGATATCGGGCGCGAGAGCGAGCCTTTCTGCGATATCGCGGGCATCGATGCGGGAAAATTGGGCGTCTGGTCGGACACCGCGACGACGGCTGGGATCAAGTTCTCGGGGGAGCAGGCCGCCGATAGCGGGCCGTATCTTAAGTGCTCTGTCGATACAGGCAGCGGGTGGGGCTGCGGTTTCGGCGTCCCTTGCCAGGTCAAAACCGTCAACAGCGACGGCTCTTTCGACTTCCAGGGCTTCAAGGGCATCAGGATCAAGATGTCCCTGGCCGAGGGCATGCCGTTCTCGGTCTTCATGAATGAATCCGGCGCGGCCGATCTCGGGAAGGTGAAATATGGCGGCGTCAACGGGGCCGACGGCGAGAGTTTCGCTTCGGAGACGGGTGACGGCACAGGCAAAACCGAGACATACGAATTCCCGTTCGATGAATTCACGGTCAGGAATATGTACGGCAACCAGGGCGGAAACAAGACGTTCGACCTCCAAGCCGTCCGCAACATCGACCTCTATTTCCCCGGCAACACCGGCACCGGCGAGTGCGATATCTACGAGGTAACCTTATATTGATGTTCAATAATTTTGGTGACAGCTCACTTAATTCCCGTATTAACCGGATAATTAAGTGTACTGTCACCTTAATTCTAATTTTTGTGGGAGGATGCGCAATGGCAAAACCTACAGAAAACAGCGGGAAGGTCCCGATTTATGACGCGCGGGCCGGAAAAGTCGAGATGGTCGACCGCGTGGTGAAATCCGACGCCGAGTGGAAGAAGATACTGACACCAGAGCAATACGAGGTGACACGCAGGCAAGGGACGGAGAAAGCTTTTTCGGGGCAATGCGAGA
Source organism: Candidatus Omnitrophota bacterium (assembly GCA_028706795.1). GTDB lineage: Bacteria > Omnitrophota > Gorgyraeia > Pluralincolimonadales > Pluralincolimonadaceae > Pluralincolimonas. The sequence goes on from JAQTVK010000028.1 coordinate 7,840, forward strand.
TCCCGGAAGAGGAGGGCCTTTACGAATGCGTCGATTGCGGGACCGACCTGTTTGGCGTCGGGACCAAATTTGAGTCAGGCACGGGCTGGCCGAGTTTTTATGAGCCGGTATCGTCGCTTAATGTCACCCTGGAAGAAGATAAGAGTTTCGGAATGGACCGTGTCGCGGCAGATTGTGCGCGCTGCGGGGCGCACCTTGGCCATGTCTTCGACGACGGACCGCCGCCTACGGGCAAGCGCTACTGCATAAACTCCGTCGCGCTGAAATTCGTGAAGACCGGTTACAAACCGCTCAAGACCGCGACGTTCGCGGCCGGGTGTTTCTGGGGCGTGCAGGAGCAATTCCGGATGGTGAAGGGAGTGGTTTTTACACGCGTCGGATATACCGGCGGACACGCCAAAAATCCTACGTACGAGCAAGTCTGCGCCGGCAAGACCGGGCACGCTGAGTCGATAGAGATACAATACGACCCATCGGTGGTGACTTACGGAGAGCTCCTTGACGAGTTCTGGAACATACACGACCCGACGACGATGAACCGGCAAGGGCCGGATGTCGGCTCGAATTACCGGTCGGCTATTTTTTACCACGATACGGAGCAGCGGAAACTGGCGTTGGCCTCGAAAGAGAAGCTCGAAAAATCAGGCAAATATAAGAATAAGATCGTCACGCAGGTCGCCGCGGCAGGCATCTTCTGGCCCGCCGAGGAATATCACCAATTCTACCTTATGAAGCGCGGCCTTCCGCCCCAGTGCCCTTGATAATTAAGTGTACTGTCACCATAATTATGTGCTAAAATACCGATAATTCCGCATTATAACCCCCAGTAAAAGGAGACCGAGATGGACAAGGACAGAGTTATTTTGTCATTGAACGACATCCCCAAAGCCTGGTATAACATCGCGCCCGACCTGCCGGAACAATTGCCGCCGCCGCTGAATCCCGGGACCGGGAAACCGCTCGGGCCCGCTGACCTGGCGCCGATATTCCCGATGGC
>JAQTVK010000029.1 GCA_028706795.1 Candidatus Omnitrophota bacterium
ATAAAGTGGGTCTATGGTCTTGACGTTAACGAGTGTAGGCCCGTCGTTTGCCGTCACTATGTTGCCCAGGTCGACCTGGCGCTTTCCCGTAACGCCGTCTATCGGGGAAGTTATATAGCAGTAATTCAGGTTGATCCTGGCGAGGTCTATATTTGCATTGTCGCTTTTTACCGCGGCTTCGGACGAGGTCACGTCTGTCTGGAGCTTATCGAAGTCCTGTTGCGATATGAGCTCTTTTTCAAGAAGCTTCCTGTTCCTTTCGACCGTGTCCTTATTGAGTTTAAGGTTGGCGAGGTCCTGTATCAGCGCCGCGTCGGCCCTTTCCAGCTGGGCCTTGTATTGACTGGGATCGATCGTGAAGAGCAGGTCCCCTGTTTTTACCAGGTCGCCTTCCTTGAAATTCACTTGCATTATCTGGCCCGTGACCTGTGATTTTATGTCCACGTCGTTGGGAGAATCGAGGTTTCCGAAAGATTCTATGAATACGATGACATCCTTCTTTTCAGCCAGCGCCGTTTGCACGTTGCGAGGGGGGATCGCCGCCTTAACCGGCTTCTTTATGAGTTTTGAGATAAAGAAGACCGCCAAAAAGATTATCAGCAGCACGACCGCGAATTTCAGGAATCCGAATAACCTGTCACTTGTTTTGTTCATTTGTTATATCTCCCGCATAAAGTGAACCCGTCGCATGGGCCAAGTCGGCCAGCGATACGAATAGGTCCTTTTTTGTCTGGATCAGCTTGCTTCTCGCGTCAGAAAGTTGGCTTTGCGCATTTATAAGGTCGAGCATGCTCTTCAAGCCGTTGTTGTAACTTTCGAGCGCCAGTTCGTAAGATGTCTGCGCCGTCTCCAGGAGCGATTCGCCGAAACCGTACTGGCGGACGGCGGTCTTGAAATTATAATATTTAGTCCAGACGTCCGCGCTGGCCGCCAGCTGGGCCTCTATCAGTTTGGCGCGTTCGACCTCGGAGTTCATCTCGGCCTCGCGTTTTTTGTTGAGGTTGTTGAACCCGTCAAATAAGTCCCAATTGAAGGTCAGGTATGCGGCGTAACTCTTGTCGGTACTGCGGGCAGTAGTGTCGCCGTAATAATGGTATTTGTTTATGTCTGCCGTGCCGCCCGCTGAGATCGAAGGGTAGAGGGCGGAATCCGCGAATTTGATCGCAGCTTTGCTCGACTCGACCGTGGCTTTCTGCGCGGCTATATCCGGCCTTTTATCCATTGCATCGTTTATGAGTTTTGTCACGTCGTCTTCGGAGAGGGCGGTAGGCAGCGGCTTTTCCGGGTCGGCGATATCAAATTCGGTATCTGCGGATATGCCGATCGTCTGCGCGAGTTGTGCCTTAGCGGCATTGACCTGGCCTTTTGCGCCCTCTAAAGAAAAAAGGGAATCCTCGTAAGTTGATTTTGCCTGGAGGACATCCAGCTTCGAAGCGAGCTGCGCCCTATACCTGGTATCTGCTGCGTCATAAGCCGTCTTCGCGGTCTCGAGATCGGCTAGCGCCGCGTCGAGCGACGCCTTCGCGCTGTAGAAGCCGTAATAAGTATTTTCCACGTCGAATAGGAGGTCTTGTATGGATTGGTTGAACTGGTAATTCGCGGCCAAAAGCTGGTCGGTCGTCTGTTTGATATTCGCGGCCCTGCCTCCGAAATCGAGCAGCAGGTACGTGAGCTCTATTTCGGGACCGATCACAAGGTCGTTATAATCGGCCGCGCTCAAATTCGCCTTGCCGGCTTCCCTGGTCAGCGTGGCCGTCACGGTGGCGCTGGGGTATAACAGGGATTCGCTTTGCGCCTTTACGGCTTCGGCGGCGCGCGCACTGTTCCACGCCTGTTTCGTGGAGGGATTATTCTGTAAGGCTAAATTTACGAGGTCGGTGAGCGTAAGGGGTTTCGAGGAGTCTATTTTTTGCCCGCGCAGGGACTGCCAGGAGCTGTTGTCCGTCTTGGTTGAAGGGGCTTTCCATGCTTCAGAAGAAGACGAGGGTGCCGTAAGTGTTTGGCAACCGGTCAGGGATAAGGCCGCAAACACAAGGAGTATGGTGGCTATCGAGGATCCGGAAAGATTTATCATATTGATTTTATCAGCCACGATTTATTATACAAATTAATCGATAATAAATCAATACATAAAAGAAAAACCGGCCGCCACTAACCTCTTGTCATTTTGGCCGATATTTGGTATATTTGATGTGGTTTCCTTTCGCTGCTGGGATGGCGGAATTGGCAGACGCGACAGTTTGAGGGGCTGTTGGTTGAATAAACTGTGGGGGTTCAAATCCCCCTCCCAGCACCAATCTTTTACATAACGGCGGTGAAGTATGGCCAGGTTCAAAATAGGCTGCCATACCCTTACTTGGGGCAATTATTCAAGCGGTTACTCGGTAAAAGACGCTCTTTGGGAGATAAGGGAAGCCGGCTATGACGGCGTGGAGATATACGATCCGCTCTCCAGGCTCGGCCCGGCCGCGGCATTAAAGACGCAGCTTGAGGAGCAGGGCCTGTCGCTTGCGACGGTCTCCGCGAACATAAAGGTTTCCGCCGACGAAAAGGCTGACCTTGCCGAGGCAAAGGAAAAAGTATCCTTCGCCGGACAATTCGGCGTAAAGGCGCTTATGGCCACAGGCGGGTGGGCCGGCGACGGCTTTAAGAAGGAACCCAAAAGCTACAAATCCCTCTGCGGCAGGCTTGACATGCTGGCGGCGTATGCATCAAGGTTCAATATGCAGGTGGCCTTCCACAACCATCTCGATACGATAGTGGAAGACGAGAGGGATATCCTCAACCTCCTCGAATTTTCCAAGTCGCTGAAACTCTGCATCGATACCGGGCACCTGGCCGCCGCGGGCGGGGACCCGGCCTATGTCATAGAGAAATATGCCTCATCGCTTGCGCTCGTGCACTTAAAGGACTGGGATCCAGGCATAAGGGATTTCGTCGAAGTGGGGCGCGGCGTCATCGGCGGCAGGTTCAAGAATATCCTTGCAACTTTAGAGAAGATTAATTATACTAACTGGATTATCGTAGAGCTCGACAGGACTTTAACCACACCGTTCGAGAGCGCGAAGATATCGCGCGATTTCCTCAGGGGGATAGGATATTAAATATGGAGTTTAAGGTCGGCATCTGCGGCCTTGGCAGGAGCGCCCAGGAGTTCCACATACCTTTAATGAAGAAGGTCGGGAAGTTCCGGATCGTGGCGGTATGCGACACGATACCGGGGCGCAGAAGGGTCGCAGACAGGGATTATCACACTATAGCTTTCTCGGATTACAAGCACTTCCTCGATACGGATATAGACCTGGTCGTAGTAGCGACCCCTTCGAGCAGCCATTTCAGGATAGCGAAGATGGTCTTGGGGGAGGGCAAGCATTGTGTCGTCGAGAAGCCCATAGCGCTTTCTTTGAAAGAGGTAGATTACCTTATAAGGCTCGCGCACAGGAAGAGGGCGGTGCTTTCGGTCTTCCAGAGCCGCCGTTTCGACGGCGATTTCCTCACCGTCAAGAGGATCCTAGATGAAGGCCAACTGGGCGAACCGTTCACGGTCGAGTCGCGCGCGACCTCGTACGGTTCTTTGAAGAATTACGGCGTGAAGGAATTCAACCCGGCCTGGCGCTATAAAAAGATATACGGGGGCGGGATACTTTACGATTTCGGTTCGCACCTGATCGATCAGATGTTATACCTGGTCAACGAGCAGCCGGTCTCGGTCTTCTGCGATATGAAATCTGTCCTCTGGTCGAGGGAAGTCGACGATTATTTCAAGCTTTTGATAAGGTTCCGCGGCGGCATCACGGCGCATCTCGAGGCAAGCCAGGTCTCGCGGTATAACCTGCCGCGCTGGTACGCTCTCGGCACGAAAGGCGCCCTCTTAAGCGAGAACGGCGGGCACCCGATAAAGGTGAAGACCCAGATAAAAGGCGAGGAGTTCGAGCGCACCTATCAGGTGGAACCCAGCTGCTGGGAGCGTTATTACGAGAACCTTTATGACGTTTTAATGCACAGGGCGCATCCTATGATAAAGCTCGAAGAGGTGCGCAAGACAGCCGCGGTGATAGATGCGGCGCGCATTTCGGCGCAGAAAAAAAGAGAAGAAACAGTAAGATATTAGATTTGGCCCCTTCGTCTAGTGGCCTAGGACGGATGGTTCTCAGCCATTAAACACGGGTTCGATTCCCGTAGGGGCTACCAAATTGATCCCTCCAAAGGCGGTTTTTTCCTATGAAAAAGGCAGTTGAGATAAAAGACGGGATTTTATATATAGACGATAAACCCGTTTTCTTGAACTCGGCCGATTATCCCTATTACCGCGACGACCCGGGGAATTGGGACGACAGGCTGAAGAAGATAAAGATGATGGGCATCGACGTCGTGAGCTTCTATGTCCCGTGGCGCCATCATGTCATCGGGTCAGGCGGGAAATATACCGTGGATTTCGACGGGAGGACGCAGCCAAACCGCAACGTTAAATTATTTGCGGAGTTGTGCGCGAAAAACAAGTTGTGGATGGTCGTCAAGCCCGGCCCCTTTATCCACGCCGAAACAAATTACGGCGGCCTCCCGGATTGGGTCTCGCCGGAGGCAGACCCGGAGATCGAGCCGTTTATCGACAGCAAAGGCTACCGGCACAGGTGGCCGCCCCGGAACGGCAAGATGGTGCCGGCCCCGCTTTCCGGCAAATTTAAGGGCATGACCAAGGAATGGTTCGGCCTGGTGGACAAAAATGTCATAAAAGATAATGTTTATCCAAAGGGAAACATTATAGCGGTCCAGGTCTGCAATGAAGGCCTTTATTCAGACATCCCAAATTTGATAACGGATTTCGACTATTCGCCCTCTGCCCTTTCGCTTTATCGTAAGTTTACGAAGGAGAAGGGGCTGAGGGCCCCAAGAGGCCTAAAGGTCCCAAGGAACCTGCGGGTCCCGAGGGATGTTTCGGCCATCAAGACCAGGCCAGACCTTAAGGCGTATCTCACGTGGGGCGAATGGCAGTCGGAATATATGGGATCGGTATACAGGGAATACTCGTCATTCATCAAAACCAAAGTGCCTTTCGTGATCAACGCGAATCCCCCTTCGGAAGGCAAGAAGCTGGACCATTGGCTGGCTCGTGTCATCCCGGAAAGGTGGACAACCGTAAATTACGGGTTTACCAACTGGCTGAAGCCCGTCTCGGAAGACATCTCTTCCTTCGAGCGTTATAGTTTGTTATCTAAAAGAAGCAGGGGCATTAATTTCGAGGAGAATTGGGGATTCTCCAAGCTTTACGACGAACGCTTTCAATACCCGGTTGTCTGTGTCTTTGAGACCCTTCTGGCTGTCGCGAACGGCGCGACAGGTTTCAATGTCTATACCGCCGTCAATACGAGCGGCTGGGATGATGCAATGGACAACGTGCACGAGAAGCCGTATCCGGATTCGTCCCCTATTAAAGAGGACGGCACGTTGACGAAGAAATATGATGTATTGGTCCTGTTAGCGGGTTTCTTTAAGGAGAATGCCGCCGATTTCCTGGGGACCAGGTCCAATCACGGGATAGCCTGGGGTTTTTATCCCGCCTATTCGTATCTCGCGGCATGGGATATGCCCGGCGCATGCCTGGAAAAGCTGGGGCTCGGCCCGTTCAAGTGCGGCTACGGCGGGCTGGATGAATTCCAGAGGCTTCTGCGCGGGAGAAATATAGACTTCCAGATAGCGAATATCGAGTCGGCCGCGCCGGGGGAGCTTAATAGTTACAAGAATATAGTGTTATACGGCGGCTCGTTTATGGACAGGAAGACCCAGCGGAAGTTATCTAAATACGCCTCTTCGGGAGGCAGATTAATATTTATCGGGAAGATCCCGTCGCTCGACGAGAATTTTAAGAAGTACAATATCTTGGAGGGGAAGGCTGCCTGCGCGAAGGAAATGGGCGGCGTTTTGGATGCGGCAGCGGATACGGGGAGGAGATTAAGGGTCAAGGACAGGGGCCTCCAGGTTTGGGCTTATGAAAACCGCAAAAAGACCGTCCAGTTCTTCTTTATATTAGACCTGTCGGGAGAGACAGGAGTAAAAGAGTTCGGTTATTCAGGGAAGAATTTGAGGATATCTTTGCCGGGGAAGTCCGCGGCGATGGTTAAGGTGAAAAATTCGAAGCTCAACGCAGTTTTTGTAAAAGGCGTGAACGAAATGACCGGCAATTCTGTCGTGCCCTATGTTTCTTTCGGAAAAGACGAGTTAAAGGCCCGGGAGGCCTGCGACCTTGCGGCATCGCGCAGGGGGAACAAATGGCAGGTAAAGACCGCGGGAAAGTAAAGGCAGAAGATAACCGGCAGCTGTTCCGCAATTTATTCCCTCAAAATCACATTTTAGCCCCTTGACAACCACGGGTTATGATATATAATATAACCGAGTATACCAAGGTATATCTAAAGTCACCTTAATTCCCGCAAAGAGAGGGCAATAAAGATGAAAGATGCCGTAGAGAAAAATTCGCCTGTTCCTTTGTACAAACAGCTTAAACAGGTCATTGAAAACCAGATAAAGAGCGGCGATAAGAAACCCGGCGAGCTCATTTCATCCGAGAAAGAATTTTGCCAGCAATTCAGCGTGAGCCAGATAACGGTCCGCAAGGCGATGTTCGAGCTGGTGAACGAAGGCGTGCTCTACAGGATCCCGGGAAAGGGGACGTTCGTCTCCGGCCCGGAGCAGGGTTCCAGGGGCATATCAAAACTGAAGACCGACAACATCGGATTTGTGATATCGCGCGAACACCACCCGATATTCTCCAACACATTCTATTCGTATGTATTCGCCGGAGTGGAAGAAGAGGCGCGCTCCCACGGTTATAACCTTATTTACCAGGTCCTCGACGAAAAATTGATGTTCGATCCCTCCACGTTCAAATTAATAGAAGAAAGAAAAGTCGACGGCCTGATCCTGGTCGGCGAGATGTCCCACAGTTTCGTTTCCAACCTTAAGGCGAAAGATATCCCGATGGTCCTGCTCGACCATTATATAGAGAATTCATCGATCGATTCCATCGTGACGGATAATATGAAGGGCACGGCGGACATGATCAAATACTTGGCTGACCTCGGGCATAAGCAGATCGGCTTCCTCGGCGCCACGCTCGAGCACGGTTCTTTCATGGAGAGGTTCGAGGGATACAAGGCCGCGATGAAGAAGAACCGCCTGGAGCTCAACGAGGACTTCGTCCAGACCGGCCTCCTCTGGAACGGCTACGGCATAATGGAGAAGATGTTCAGGCTCCAGAAGCTCCCTACCGCGATATTCGCCTGCAACGACCTTATGGCTATACGCGCCATGGCCGCGATACAGGACAAGGGCATGAAGATACCCGACGAAATAAGCATTGCCGGGTTCGACGATATAGATATGAGCCAGCAGATACACCCCCCGCTTACCACGGTGCGCGTAGAGAAGGAAGAGATGGGCAAGATCGGCGTCAAGAGGCTCATGCAGAGGATGAAGAACAGCAATAAGCGTGCAGAGAAGATAATCGTCCCGACCGAGCTGGTCGTAAGGAAGTCCTGCAAGGCGTTGAAATGAAAAAAGGGGGTAGGGGCATGAGATACATCAGGTTGGTTCCCGTATTATTTTTTGCGTTAACCCTGGCCGCCGCTCCGGTTAAGGCGCATGCGGCGGAGGTCTTATGGGAAAATTTCGAAGGGGAGAATTATTGGGAGCCGGTCGACTGGGAGAACACCGCACAGGTGAACCTTTCGGTGGGCGCGGATAAAGCCTCCGAAGGAAAGCAGTCGCTCAAAGTCGTAATAAGGGAAGAGGTGACTGACTGGAAGAATAAGGTCGGTTTCTCCAGGGAAGATCCGATCGACCTCTCGAAAGGCAACAGCATAGCGATGGATATTTTCAATGAAAAGACCGCCGACCTGGAAGTGGCGATGGGGTTCATGACGGGTGACGGCTGGACATATTATGAGTCCGATAAAAAACCCCTGAAGTCCGGCTGGAACAGGGATATAACTTTTGATTTGACGGCTTCAGATTTCAAGAACAAGGCCAGCGATTGGAAATATACGGTATCGTTGGCAGACAGGGATAACGTCGGGAAAGTCTTCATACTCTTATACCGTCCGGCGAGGATGTCCGCGGATACGGTGTTTATAGACAACATCAGGATAAAATAAAAGGAGGGTAAGGTGAAATACGCATTCCTGTTTTCGGTGATTGCGGCGCTGGTATTCATGGGCGTCAGCGCCGGGCTTGCCGGCGCCGAAGAGAAACCGTTTGATAATTTTGAGAGCCTGCCGGTAAACTGGGCATCGCCGGGCTGGGAGAACATCGGAGGCGTTGACCTGGAGTTGAGTACCGATAAGGCCTCGGAAGGGAAACAATCCCTTATGGTAACGGCCCAGGACGAGCCCCAGGATTGGAAGAACAGGGTCGTGATCGCCAGGGAGGCGGTCCTCGACCTCTCCAACGAGAATATGGTGATGGACATTTATACCGATGTCGCTACGGGCATGGGGGTCCAGGTCGGGTTCGATTCGGCCGGGGATTATTACGAGTCCGAGAAAAAGATATTGAGCCAGGGATGGAATAAGGGTATCACCTTTGACTTAGGCGCCAAGGATTTCAAGTGCAAGGCGAGCGAGTGGAAGAA
>JAQTVK010000030.1 GCA_028706795.1 Candidatus Omnitrophota bacterium
CCCTGCCTCAACCGCGGGCCTGGTCAGGACTATGCGGCTTACATGGCCGAGCTTTAATGCGTTGAGCGCCATGGCCATCGCCAGGTATGTCTTTCCTGTGCCGGCCGGACCGATCCCGAAGACGATATCGAATTGCCTTATGGCATCGACATAATTCTTCTGCCCGGCCGTCTTCGGCGTCACGAATTGTTTTTTTGACATTATCTCTATCTTGTCGAGATAGATGGAATGGAGGTCCAGGACCGTGTTGTCGCGCAGGGCCTTTACCGCATAAAGGATCTCATGCTGGTGGATAGGCCGGCCCATCCTGATAATGTCCAGGAGCTGCTCGAACAGCCTCGACGCCTTTTCAACGTTCTTGCCGTCTCCGCCTATAGTCAGGTTCTCGCCGCGGGCGGTGATCTTCACCCCGAATTCCCGCTCGATAGCCTTGAGGTTCTCGTCGTGCCGCCCGAAAAGGACTCGGGCCTCCTCGTCGCTTAAGAGTTTAAAGGTCTTGTCCATATGCCCTTATTTTGTATATTCGTTCCCCTCTGTCTCCGCGGCTTTTGTCGCGGGGACTTTGATCGTCATCCCCGGGCGGATCTTATCCGGTGATTTGAGGACGTCCCTGTTAAGGTCATAAAGTTTCTTCCATTTCTTGGTCGTCCCGTATAACTTCATCGATATCTTCTGGAGCGTCTCGCCTTTTTGTACTTTATAGTCGGTCAATCCCTCTTTTGCCCCCCTTACGGGAAAAGGCTTTTCGACAGGTTCTGCCCCGAAATTCATTACGGGTTCGGGAGACGGTATGGATGTTTCCGTTACTTTTTTCGGCACCCTGTCTTCTTTCTCTATCGCCGGCGCTTCTACCTGGACTTCTATATAGGTCTTTGTGGGTTTTCTTTCGCCGGCAGGAGGCGGCGTTCCCATCAGATATCCCTGGTTACCTGAAGAATTTGACAGTTCCTGGTCGACCCTCTCCCTCGTCACCATCTTTGTCGTGACCGAGCATCCGGCCAATACGCCGATCATGACCGCCAACGCCAAAAACACAGACAACTTCTTCATGCCTCCCCTCCTTTATTTTTTTAGGGTTAATCCCAGTTCCTTTAATTGTTTTTCCGATACGTCCGACGGCGCGCCGGTCATGAAACAGACCGCCTTTTGCGTCTTCGGGAACGCTATCACATCCCTTATGCTCTCCGAGCCTGTCATCATGGCTATAAGCCTGTCAAGGCCGGGCGCTATGCCGCCGTGGGGCGGGGCGCCGTATGAGAAGGCCTCAAGGAGGAAGCCGAACCTCGACTTGATCTCCTCATCGCTGAGGCCTATTGCCTTGAATATCTTCGACTGCGTCTCCCTGTCGTGGATCCTGATCGAGCCGGAGCTTATCTCGGTGCCGTTCAATACCATGTCATACGCCTTAGCCCTGACCTTCTCGGGATCCGTTTCGATGAATTTTATGTCTTCCTCGTACGGGGCAGTGAAAGGATGGTGCTCGGCTTCCCAGCGTTTCTCCTCGTCGTTATATTTGAACCACGGGAATTCCACGACCCAGACGAAATCGAACCTCTTTTTGTCTATCAGGCTGTATTTCTCGGCAAGCGCTACCCTGAGGTGCGCAAGGACGTCGTTTACGGTCCCCTTCTTGTCGGCGACCGCAAGGATGATGTCGCCTTTAGAGGCATCCATTTTTTTGAGCATCGCCATCACGCGGCCTTCATCGAAAAATTTAGCGATCGGGCAATCGACGGCGCCGTCACCGGCTTTAAAATATGCGAGCCCCTTCGCCCCGAGTTTTATCGCCAGTTCGGTAAGCCCGTCTATCTCGCTCCTTGAGATATCGGCTTTTCCTTTTAAGTTCAACGCTTTTATTATTCCGCCTCCGGCGATGACTTTTTCAAAGGTCTGGAATTGGCTGCCCTTTAAGGTATCCGTGAGGTCCGCGAGTTCCATGCCGAACCTTGTATCCGGCTTATCGGTGCCGAACCTCTCTATCGCCTCGTTGTGCTTTATCCTCGGGAACGGGGTTTTGAGCTCTACGCCGATGCCTTCTTTAAATATGGCCTTTATCAGGCGTTCGGTCAGGCCGAGCACGTCATCGACATCCACAAAAGACATCTCGATGTCGAGCTGGGTGAACTCAGGTTGCCTGTCGGCCCTGAGGTCCTCGTCCCTGAAGCATTTCGCGATCTGGAAATACCTGTCCATGCCGGCGACCATAAGTATCTGCTTGAATAATTGCGGCGACTGCGGCAAAGCGAAAAATTTCCCGTGGTTTAACCTGCTCGGCACAAGGTAGTCCCTGGCGCCCTCCGGGGTGGATTTCGTCAATATCGGCGTCTCGACTTCGATGAACCCTTCCGATTCAAGGAAGTTCCTTGTTATGTGGCAGACTTTATGCCTTATTATCAGCTTATCGCGCGAGGACTTGCGCCTTAGGTCGACGAACCTGTAAGTGAACCTCATCTCCTCGGATATCTGTCCCTCGTCATCTATCTCGAACGGCGGGGTCTGCGCGGTGTTGAGTATCGTAAGTTCGGAGGCGGCTATCTCGACCTCCCCGGTCTTTAATTTGGGGTTTTCGGTGCCCTTCGGCCTGCTCGAGACTTCTCCCTTGACCATTATCACGTATTCGCCGCGCAAAGATTCGGCGGCGTCGTGGAGTTCCTTCGATTTAGCGGGATTGAATACGATCTGCGTAAGGCCGTACCTGTCGCGCAGGTCTATGAAGATAAGGCCGCCGTGGTCGCGCCTCCTGTGTACCCATCCGGCCAGCGTGACTTTTTTGCCGAGGTGTTTAGCCGTCAATTCACCACAGGTGTGTGTCCTGAACATTTATTTGATGAATATCCTTTCCATTTCCGAGGCGAAACTGCGTTCCGGGACCGCGGACTGTTCCTTGGTCGACATATTCCTTAGAGTTATCGTGTGGTTCTTTATTTCGTCATCGCCTATAATAGCGGTATATCTCGCGCCGAGCCTGTCCGCCGTCCTCATCTGGGCCTTCAGCGATTTGCCTTCAAAATCAACCTCGGCTGAGATGCCCTGCTCGCGCAAGGCCATGGCGAGGGAAAACCCTAATTTATACGCCTCTTCCCCCATCGTGGCGATGTAGATATTCAAACCCCCGTCAAGTTCCGGGATATCCTGCAGGGCCATGACGGACCGTTCCATCCCTATGGCGAAGCCGCAGGCGCCTTTCGGCTGCCCTCCGAGGTCTGAGACGAGGTTGTCGTACCTGCCGCCGGCGCCGATTGCGTCTTGGGCGCCGAGTTTCTTATGGACCACCTCGAAGGTCGTCTTGGTGTAGTAGTCGAGGCCCCTCACCAGGTACGGCTCTTCCTTATAATTTATCTTAAGGCCGTCGAGCGACTTCTTTACCGTCGCGAAATGCGTGAGGCAGTCGGTGCACAGGTATTCCCCGGTCCCCTTGAATATATTTTTTATTACATTATTACAGGCGTCGTTCTTGCAGTCGAGGACGCGCAGGATATTTTTTTCGTAACGGACCTTGCAGTCATCGCAAAGGTCCTTTATGCGGCCGCCAAGCGCCCGGCGCAGGCCGTTGGCAAGGGCTTCTTTGTCTTTGGCGCAGCCCAGGGAATTTATCTTGATCTCGTAGTTCCTGATGTTAAAAGAATCCAGCAATGAGGCAAGCAGGGCTATCACTTCCGCATCGAGGTAAGGGCTGTATGAGCCTATTGCCTCTACGCCTATCTGGTGGAATTGGCGCATCCTCCCGGCCTGCGGCCTTTCGGCCCTGAACATCGGCCCCATATAGAAAAGTTTGGCAAATCCCATCTCGTTCTCGAGGTTATCCTCGAGGTATGCCCTGACTACCGAAGCCGTAGCCTCGGGCCGCAGGGTGATCGACCGCTCGCCCCTGTCGAGGAACGTGAACATCTGTTTTTCGACGATATCGGTCCCCTGGCCCAGGGACCTCACGAAAAGGGAGGATTCTTCTATTACGGGCGTGCGGATCTCGCTGTAGGCGAAATGATTAAAGACGGCCCTGGCCTTATCCTCCAGGATCGTCCATAGTTTAGCTTCTTTTGGCAGGAGATCTCTAGTCCCCCGCAATGATTTCAATCGTTCTTTCATAAGGGGTATTTAAGGGAGGTTTATTTAACCTTTTGTTTCATTATGAGTCCCGGCTTAAATACCGCGACCTTTTTTGGCGGAACAGGTACGGTGACGCCGGTCCGCGGATTCCTTCCGGTCCTCCCGCGGCGGGACTTTACCTTGAATATGCCGAAATTCCTCAGCTCAACGGTCTCGGCGGTCGCCAGGGCCTCTACTATGATATCAAGGGTGCGCTGGACCACAAGCTTTACATCGACTTGTTTAAGGCCGGATTCGTTGGCTATCTGCAGCACTATCTCCTTCTTTGTCATGCTTTCCTCCTGACGTAAATTATTATATCCATTATAGTTAGTAAATTATCATTTTTGGCGGGGTTTGTCAAGAAAAACTACTCCTGCCAGGCGCCGGTCAGGTCTTGAATGAGACGACTCCCTCCCCAAGGAGGCCTTCTATCTCGAGTGTAAGGGAATCAGACGGCTCGACCTTCAGCTTCTCCTCTACCGATATCTCAAATCGTTTTCCGTCGGACATCTTGAAATGGAGGTATACCGGGGCGGTGCCGGGATGGGATTCCAGGACAGACTTCAGTTTTGTCAGGGCCCCTTCGCCTATGCCAGTGCTCAGGTTTATTATAAGCGCCTGTGTGAATTTCTTTTGCAGTTCTTCCAGGGGCATTATGTCGTTTGCCATTATCTTCGGCCGGTCTTCCCTGAGGCTGACCTTACCTTTGACGCAGACTATGGCGTCCTTCCTGATAAATCTCTCGGTATTCGCGAAAGTCTTTGGGAATACAAGGACTTCCGTCTCCCCGGTGAGGTCCTCGATGCTCATTATCGCCATTTTTTCGCTCTTTGCCTTGGTTATGGTGAATTTAAGCTTCGAGATTATCCCTCCTACGTTCACCTCTTCATCAGGCCTCCTCTTTCCCAGGTCTTTGACCTGGCAGGTGGAGTAGGCCCTGATAAGTTTCTCGTATTTCGCGAGGGGGTGGCCGGTTATATAAAAACCCAGCATCTCTTTTTCGAAAGCCAAAAGCTGGCTCTCGTGCCACTCCGGGATCTTCGGGATCTCGTGGTGCTGCCTGCCGGGACGGCCTTTAGCATGGGCGCCGAATTCCTCGAAGAACGTCGATTGCCCGCTCAGGCGCTCTTTGTGCGAGTTCGCGCCGCACTCAAGGCAGTCATCGACCTGCGTAAAGAGCTGGGACCTATGCAGTTTGAATTCGTCGAATGCCCCGCACTTAATGAGGCTCTCGAGGACCTTCCTGTTGGTGAGCCTCAGGTCTACGCGTTCGCAGAAATCATAGAGGTCCTTGAAATTCCCGCCGCTGTTCCTGGCCGTTACTATCGAGTCGATGGCCCCGTGCCCCACATTCTTTACCGCGCCCAACCCGAACCTTATGGCGTCGCCGACGACCGTAAATTTCGAGAAGCTCTCGTTTATGCTCGGCGGTAATATCCTTATGCCCATCCTCTCCGATTCGTCTATGTAGAATGCGACCTTGTCGATATTGTCGCGCTCAGAGGTCATCAGCGCGGTCATGAATTCAACCGGGTAATTTGCCTTGAGATAGGCGGTACGGTAAGAGATGAGCGCGTAAGCCGTCGAGTGGGATTTATTGAAACCATAACCCGCGAAGTATTCGATGAAGTTGAATATCTTCTCCGAGGTCCTCTTGTCGATGCCTTTTTTCGCCGAGCCCTCGAGGAATTTCGATTTTGCCTGCTCCATCTCCTCGG
Source organism: Candidatus Omnitrophota bacterium (assembly GCA_028706795.1). GTDB lineage: Bacteria > Omnitrophota > Gorgyraeia > Pluralincolimonadales > Pluralincolimonadaceae > Pluralincolimonas. The sequence goes on from JAQTVK010000030.1 coordinate 5,808, forward strand.
GTATCTTCTTGCCCATCGCGCGGCGGAGCGAATCTGCCTGTGACATCGTGAACCCGGCGAGGTCGGAGGCGATGCGCATGACCTGTTCCTGGTATACTATCGTGCCGTAAGTCTCCTTGAGGATCGGCTCGAGGAGTTTATGGTCGTATTTTATGGGCGCCAGGCCGTGTTTTCTTTTTATGAAGTCCTCCACCATCCCGGTGCCGATCGGCCCGGGGCGGTAGAGCGCGAGTATGGCGATTATATCCTCGAAATTCGTGGGCCTCAGCTTCCTGAGGATGTCGCGCATCCCCGAACTTTCAAGCTGGAAGATACCGAGCGACTCCGCGTTCGAGAGGAGCCCGTATGTCTTGGCGTCGTCGAGGGGCATGCTATTGAAATCGATCGTGACGCCTTTAGTCCTCTTGATTATCTTCACCGTCTCGTCGATGACCGTCAGCGTCCGGAGGCCGAGGAAATCCATCTTCAGGAGGCCTATTTTTTCGAGCGACTTCATCTCGAAGCCGGTCGAGGTCTGGCCTTCTGTCTGCTTGAATAGCGGAATATAATCGGTCAGCGGCCGGTCCGATATCACCACGCCGGCGGCATGCGTAGACGCGTGGCGGGTCAGGCCCTCGAGTTCAGTTGACACGTCGATCAGCTGCCTTATCTGCGGGTCGCTCTTATAGAGGTTGCGCAGTTCCGGCTCGAGTTTAAGCGCCCGTTCCAGGGTTATATCCAATTCCTGGGGGACGAGTTTAGCGATCCGGTCGACATCGCTGTAGCTTATGCCCATGACCCTGCCGACATCCCTTATGACGGCGCGCGCCTGCATCGTCCCGAAAGTTATGACCTGCGCCACGTTCTCCTTGGAGTATTTCTGGGTGACGTAATCGATGACTTCGCCCCTTCTCTCATAACAGAAGTCTATATCGATATCCGGCAGGCTTACGCGGTCCGGGTTAAGGAAGCGCTCGAAGATGAGGTCGTATTTTATCGGGTCGAGGTCGGTTATCCCGAGGGAATAGCTGACGACGCTTCCCGCGGCGGAACCCCTTCCCGGCCCTACAGGTATGCCTTTCGACCTGGCGTAATTGATAAAATCCCACGCGATCAGGAAGTAACTGGTAAAGCCGGTCTTCTTTATGATGTCCAGCTCGTGCTCAACCCTCTCCTCTATTGTCTTATCAACGGCGGCGTAACGCCTCTTGAGCCCGGCTTCTACGAGTTCCCTGAGGTATTCCTCGCGGGTCTTCCCATCGGGCGGGGTGAACTGCGGCAGGTGGGTCTTGTTGAAATCGAGCTCGAGGTTGCATTTCTCGGCTATCTCTATCGTGGAATTGATCGCCTGCGGCACATCCTCGAACATCTCCTTGAAGTCGTCGGAGGATTTAAAATAAAATTCGTCTGTCGAGAACTTCATGTGGTCGGGGTCGTTTAATGTGGACTGGGTCTGGATGCAGAGCAGTCCTTCGTGCGCACGCGCCGATTTTTTCCGGAGGTAATGGACGTCGCCTGTGGCGACCAACGGGATCTCGAGTTCTTTCGCCAGTTTTAATAAGCCGGCGTTTGCGATCTCCTGTTCCGGGATGAGGTTCTTCTGGATCTCGAGGTAATAATTTCCCGCGCCGAACATTTCTTTATATTGTGCGGCGACGAGCTTTGCCTCCTCGAACTTGCCCTTTACTATGAGGTACGGGACCTCGCCCTGCAGGCAGGCGGATTGGGCGATTAGGCCTTTGGAATATTTGGCGAGGAGTTCCTTGTCGACGCGCGGCTTGTAATAGAAACCTTCAAGATAGCCGGCCGAAACGAGCTTCATCAGGTTGCGGTAGCCTTCCTCGTCCTTGGCCAGGAGTATGAGATGATACGACGCCTCCTCGTTTACCGGCGTCGACCTGTCGAAACGCGAGCCTGGGGCGACATAGACCTCGCATCCGATTATCGGTTTTATGCCGTTCTTCATCGCCTCGGAATAGAATTCTATCGCGCCGAACATATTGCCGTGGTCGGTGATGGCCACCGCCGGCATCTTATATTCCTTGGCTAACGCGATCAGCTCAGGGATCTTGCAAGCGCCGTCAAGAAGGCTGAATTGCGTGTGGACATGAAGATGGACAAAATGTGAATGCTGCATGCTATTCCCACTCGATGGTAGAAGGCGGCTTTGAACTGATGTCGTAGACGACGCGGTTTACGCCCCTCACCTCGTTTATTATCCTATTGGAGATCCTCTCGAGCAGGTTATAAGGCAGGCGCGCCCAGTCGGCGGTCATCCCGTCGGAGCTCGTCACGGCCCGCAGGGCGATTACGTTCTCGTAGGTCCTCTCATCGCCCATCACGCCCACTGTCTTTATGGGGAGCAGCACGGCGAACGACTGCCATACTTCCCTGTAGAATCCCGCCCTCTTGATCTCCTCTATTACCGCGACGTCGGCCTCGCGTAAAATATCGAGGCGCTCCTTCGTGACGTCGCCTATGACCCTTATGGCCAGCCCGGGCCCGGGGAAAGGCTGGCGGCGGACTATCTCTTCCGAAAGCCCCATCGCCTTCCCGGCCTGCCTGACCTCGTCTTTGAATAATTCGCGCAACGGCTCGACCAATTTGAGTTTCATCTTTAGGGGCAGGCCGCCGACATTGTGGTGCGACTTGATCGTCGCCGAAGGGCCGCCGAACGCGGACTTCGATTCGATGACGTCGGGATATAATGTGCCCTGCGCAAGGAAGCCTATTTTCCCGAGCTTCTTCGCCTCTTCCTCGAAGACGCGGATAAACTCGTGGCCGATTATCTTGCGTTTCTTTTCCGGGTCGACGACCCCTTTCAGTTTCTTCAGG
>JAQTVK010000031.1 GCA_028706795.1 Candidatus Omnitrophota bacterium
GACAGTCGCCATAAACGACAAATCCGGCGTAGCCGGTATAGCCAAGTGGCTTAACCTTTTCCTGAACCTGGGCAAGGACGAGCAGGTCACGAAAGATAATCCCGGTGTCCTCAAGATAAAGGAATGGGTCGATTCCGAATACGCTAAAGGCAGGACGACTGTGATCTCAAACCAGGAGATGCTGAGGAAAGCAAAGAAATTCCTTTCCGAGCTTTTTGTCTCCGACGAAGAATAAGCCGGTAAAGGGGTCAGCATGGCAAAGGGAGATCTCGTACAATGCGAGTTATGTCCCAACGGATGCGTCCTTAATGAAGGGCAGAAGGGTAACTGCAGGGCAAGGACGAATAAAGGCGGCAAGGTAATAAGCCTCGTATACGGAAAGCCGTGCGCCGTCCACGTGGATCCCATCGAAAAAAAACCTCTGTACCATTTTCTTCCCGCTTCATCCGCGTTTTCGATAGGCACGGCCGGATGCAACCTGCACTGCAAATACTGCCAGAACTGGGACATCTCGCAGTCAAATCCGGAAGAGACCGATAATGTGGACCTTCCGCCAGGGGAATTGGTCCGCAAGGCGGCCGCGCATAACTGCAGGTCGATAGCGTATACCTATAACGATCCCGTCATATATTTAGAGTATGTCCTGGATACCGCGAAGATCGGCCGGAAGGCAGGCGTAAAAAGCGTATTTATTACCGCCGGATACATAAACCCTAAGCCGCTCGACGACCTTTGCTCGGCGGTAGACGCGATAAAAGTGGATTTCAAGGGGATAACCGAGGAATTTTACAATAAGGTCTCTTTTGGGAGGCTCCAGCCTGTCCTCGATACTATAAAAGCGATCAAGGAGCGCAAAGTCTGGATGGAGCTGGTCAACCTGGTAGTCCCGACGCTAAACGACGGGAAAGATGATCTGGCCCGCCTTATCGACTGGACGGTCGGGAACGTAGGCGCCGATGTTCCGCTGCATTTTTCCAAATTCTGGCCGCAGTACCAGTTGAAGAACCTGCCGCCGACCCCGGAAGAGACGCTCGACGCGGCGTGGAAGATGGCCAAGAAGAGGGGCGTCCGTTACGCCTATGTCGGGAATATCCCGGCCCATGACGGGAACAATACCTATTGTCCAAAGTGCGGGAAACTTTTGATAAAGCGCATCGGGTACGATGTGCTGGAGAATAATGTCGCGGACGGGAGATGCAGGTCCTGTAATGAGGCGATCCCGGGAGTATGGCAGTGACGACAGGAGGCAATATGGATAAGCGCAGAAAAGGCATGACGAGAAGGGAATTCCTGAAAAAGAACATATTGATCATTGCCGTGCTGGCTTTGTTCGGCTCGCCGTTAAAAGCGTTTGCCGATGTTTTTAAACGCAAGCCGCGGGGCCCGAACGTTTCCGATAAAGAGGGGCGTTATTACAGGACCCTGGCCGGCTGATGAAAGGCGGAATGAAAGAACTTGAGAGCATAATAAGGCCCATCGCCGCAGAACTTGCTGCGGTTAAGAGCAATTACGCGCACCAGCTCAAATGGCAATCCGAACCGATACGGGGCATAGGGAGTTACCTGTCGAAGGCGCACGGCAAATTCTTCAGGCCTACGCTTGTGCTGCTTTCGGCCAAATTGGGCGAAGGCGATATGGAGAAGGCCGTATCGCTCGGCGTGGCGATAGAGCTTATACACGCCGCGAGCCTGGTGCACGACGATATAATAGACGAGGCGGTGTTAAGGCGCAGCCAGCGGACGATAAACAGTAAGTGGGGCAACGCGGTATCCGTGATAGCCGGCGATTATCTTTTAGCGCGCGCCTTCGACATAGTCTCGAAGCTCGATGAGCCGAAGATAATGACCGTATTTTCCAAGACGGCCGCCAGGATGTGCGAGGGGGAGCTTGCCCAGCTGGCGAACGCTTATAATTTCGATATCACCGAGGAAGATTACCTCGATATAATAAAAAGGAAAAGCGCGTATCTCATCTCGGACTGCTGCGCGGCCGGAGGAATGCTCGGGCGCCTCAGCGAAGATAAGATAAACCGGCTCGCGGCTTACGGGCTTTACCTGGGCGTGGCGTTCCAGATAACGGATGACTGCCTCGATCTCGTCGGGAAAGAGAGCCGGCTCGGGAAATCCGTCTGGCAGGATATGGAAAAAGGGAAACTGACCCTGCCTATAATATTCCTTTTAAAAAACGCCGGCAGGAAGAACAGGATGGCTATAGTCGAGCTCATCACCTCGGGCGGCAAATCTTCCCACCGGATACTGAGGGAGAAGGCGCTGAGCTCCGGGGCGATATCGCGTTCGAAGGGCATAGCCTCCGATTACGTGAAGCTGGCCAAGAAGAAACTCGGCGACGGCATGCTCAGGAAAACCTTCTGCGAGATCGCCGATTATGTCCTGGAGAGGGAGAACTGACCCCTGCATGCGAGCAATACCAATACCGCGAGATTCACGAATCCCGCAGAGATACAGGCGAATTCCATTCCCTTGACCGGAATTATTATTGCGGCAGTTATCAGTGAACCGGCGCACGCGCCTAAGAGATCTACGGCGTAGACCGCCGGCGCCGCATTTCCGTTGCTGCCGCCGGAACATATCCTGTTTGCCATCGTGAACTGCAGCCCTCCCAGAAGTCCCGCGGCCGCCGGCAATAACAAGAAGAGTTCTTCGGATATCCAACCCAGCCGGAATACGACGGGAAGGAGCAGGCAGTATGCGCAGAGGGCGGCCTGGATATTGAAGTATGGCCTCGCGAGATGCGCGTCATTTTTTATCGAATTCACGCCTATAAAACTCCCGCCGGCAAGCCCCAGCATGAACGAGGCGAATATAAGCCCTATCTTATAGTAGACGTAACCGTATACCGCCTGGAAGGCGAGTATGAGAACTATCTGCAGCAGCATCGTCGTGAAACCTGTGGTCCCGATAGAGATAAAATACGGCATCCGTTTCAAAGAGCTGTTCTTCCCGCGCAGGATGGCCAGGCCGATAAAGACAAGGCCCACGGCGCCCAACATCATCCCCCAGTTAAAAGTATTCAACCCCGAGAGGAAGGACTTGAGCCGCGGGTCGACCCGCGCCGACCAAAGGACCATATCATAGAAATATCCTACGGGCCGCATGTCGAAATTGATCTTCGCGCCCTTGGCGCCTTTTATCGCGCCCTCAAGGTAATCTACGCGCATCGGGCTTAACTTATCCGGCAGGTAATGTTCGTTTACGTATTTAAGGGAGAGGCCCCTGTCTTTGGCCCTTCCAATGAGCGCCTTATAATCATATGTAAGTATTCCCGCGGCAGGCGAGGCGAGAAAATAATTATTCTCCCCGGGGACGATCTTTATGTCTGAAAAATGTTTTGAAAGGGTAAGTACGAGGCACTTCAAAAAACGCGCCAGGTCGGCGCTTATGTAGTCCCCGGAGGAAGTGACCCCGAAGGAGAATACCCCTTTCCCGTTCAGGATGCGCCTTATTTCGCCGTAGAACTCGAAGGAATAGAACCTGTTTATCTGCGCCGTGTAAGGATTCGGCAGCGTCAGGATCACCACGTCATAGCCGCCGTCTTTCGCGCGTGCCATCTCCTTCACGAAAAGCCTCGCGTCCAGGTAATGCATCTTTACCCGGGGGTCGGAGAAGCAAGCCAGCAAAGGGGAGACCCTGTTTTTTGTCGGGCCGTCCCCGTATCTTTCTTTTGCGATCTCCACCGATTCCGGGTCAAGCTCGACGCAATCGACCGACTCGACGGGATGCCTTAAAACTTCGTCGAGCGCCCCGTTCAGCGCCCCGCCTATAAGCAGGACCTTTTTGGGCGCGGGATGCTCGAGCATCGCGTAATGGACCGACTCCTCGGCAGTAAGGGGATCGTCAGTCGCCGCGGTAAGGAGCCCATTCTCGAACAGGTTGAACTGTGGCCCGAGCCTTGTGAGCGCAATATTCCCGTACTTCGAATCCTTTACGGTGATCAGCTCGAGGCCTTTCCATTGCCCTTGCCTCATCTGGAAATCCTTCAATCCCGAGCCGAACATGATATAGACGCCCACGGAACACATGAATACGAAAGTTACCGCCCATCTGAAAGGCCTTTTTTTCCTGTCGACGACCGCAAGGACGGCGATGATATTCAATAATCCGCAGAATAAAGCTATCTGTAAAGGACCTAAGATATAGATCAAAAGCAAATTGAAGGCGATACCGCCGGCGACAGCGCCGAGCGATTCGATCATATAGATCTTCCCCGCGGCTGCCGGCGTCGAGCCCGGTTCCTGCGAAATAAGCCGGCAGCTGACGGCAAAAAGGGCGCCGAAGACGAGACACGCCGGAGCAAGGAGGATAAAAGAGGATAGGGCCATCGGCGCAAGCCCGATCAGCTCGCCGGTGGAGACCCCGAGGATATTCCTCATGTCCCTTATAAGGCATATCGTAACCGGCGCGATCATGGAAACGGAAAGGAGGAGGAATTGGAATATCCCTTCCTGGAATTTTTTAAATCTTGCGGCGAAGCTTCCCGCTGCGACCCAAAAGAGCCACGAGGCGAGCATTATACCCGCGGAGAGCTCGTTTCCGTAGAAGACCACCAGGAGTTCCCGCATCAGCAGGACCTGGACGGCCATCGCAGTAAAGCCAAAAGTAAAGACCGCGAAATATAAACGGCGTTCTCGGATCACGGAGATATTATACAGCAGGATTTCCCATAAAAAAGCAAAATTTTTTGTCTACAGTAGTCCGAAAAATATGGTATAATTTATACAGGTTGGGAGAAAGGCGGGGGTGAGAGATGAAGAAAATCACCTTAATTAGTCTCTCATTACTGGTATTTTTTGTTTTTTCGCCCTGTGCACGGGCGGATGTCTGGTCCCAACTCTGGCAGCAATCGAGCTCGGAGATATGGAATGGCCAGGAGGTCGGGCCTTTTGACGAAATAGCGGTATGGGCTTCCGGCGGATCAGGGATGGTATTTGCGGACCCGGCGTTCAGTGATTTCTCAGTCCCGGGCTGGACCGTTTACAATGAGCCCGGCAACACCGGGGCCCGCGCATATACCCCGGCGGCGCTCGATTACGTTCTGTTCAACATGAATTACGCTTCGCAATCCGGAACCGCGGATTTTCTTTATATGAGTGCATATCAAGGCGAAGTCAGGCAGAGACAGCATATGACATACGCGTCGAACACAGGCTGGAGCTACCCGGCCTTTACCGGCAGTGATACCGAATGGCACGCGTTGGGGGGAGGCGACCCTATAGCAGTACCTGAACCCTCGATGCTGTTCATGCTTGGAAGTATACTGCCGTTCCTTCCTTATATAACCAGGAGATAAAAGAAGAAAAATGAAGTTGCTAAAAAAATGCCCAGTAAAGATATACCAGAGTATACTATTTAGCTTCGCGGTTATAATTATCTTGATAGCACCGTTTTCCTGCCGGGCAGAGATAGAGACTTTTGTCACAAGGGGCGGCAGCCATCTCTATGCGGAGGGACAGCCGTTTTATTACACCGGCACGAACAACTTTTATCTGAGCTATTTCGCCGAGGACGACAGCTACCGGCCGATGGTAGACCAGGTCCTGTCGTCGGCAAAGGCGATGGGCCTGACCGTCATCAGGACTTGGGCTTTTAATGACGGCGGCGCGAACAGGGACGGTTATCCGGTATCGTGGGCTTACCAGACAGCCCCGGGCGTATATAATGAAAACGCCTTCAAAGGCCTTGATTATGTATTGTATAAGGCGAACACTTACGGCATCCGCGTCCTGCCGACCCTGGTCAACAACTGGGACGATTACGGCGGGATGAACTGGTATAACAGCTTCAGCCCGACCGCTGCCAGCCACGATGATTTTTATACCGACCCGAACACCAGGCAGTGGTACAAGGATTATGTCAGCACTGTCCTGGGCAGGACGAATACTTATAACGGCAGGGTCTACAAAGACGACCCGACCATCATGGCGTGGGAATTGGCTAACGAAGCGAGGGCGGAATCCGACCCTACCGGCGCGAAACTGCGCAACTGGCTCGATGAGATGAGCGCTTATGTCAAGGCCAACGACAGCAACCACCTCGTCACGACCGGGGTAGAAGGTTTTTATAAGGACAAAGGGCCGCAGTGGTACCAGAACGGCTCGACCGGCGGGGATTTCCTGGGGGACCATAACCTCGCCAACGTAGATTTTGCGACGCTGCATATCTATTCCGATTTCTGGAACTGGGATATGCAGCAGGCCCTCGCCTGGATAGAGCAGCACATCTCGGACGCCGACATCCTGGATAAGCCGCTGGTCTTCGAGGAGTTCGGCAAACAGCTGCCCGCGGACGTCAGGGACACGTGGTACCAGGCGTATCTCGCCGCGGTCTACGAGGCCGCCGCCCGGGGGAGTTCGATGGCGGGCTCGAATTTCTGGATGCTCGAAGCCGACGGCTCGGGCCATAACGACGGGTTCGGGATAGTCTATCCGGCAGATGCCTCGACCATAGGCATCGTGATGTCGAACGCGGAAGCGATGAACGGCCTTGTCCCGGAACCGCCGGTTGTTTTTCTATTCCTTGCCTCGCTTTTGTCCTTGTGTTATAATCTCCGTAGATAACACGGAGGTATAAATGTTCAATATCGGTTTCCCGGAATTGATCATCATTCTTATCATCGTCCTCCTCGTCTTCGGGGCGGCGCGCCTTCCCGAGATCGCCCGCTCATTAGGCAAGGCCATCAATGAGTTCAAGAAGGCGATGAAAGAAGACGATTCCCAGTCATCCAAAAAAGAATAACCCTCCTCCAAAATGGCTGACAGCAAGATGTCACTCATAGAGCATCTCGATGAGCTCCGCCGGCGCATATTGGTATCGGCGGCGGCCGTCATCATCTGCGCCTGCGCCGCTTTTTTGAAGATACAGGATATCCTGAGATTCTTAATGTTCCCGCCGGTAGACCACCTCGCGTTCTTTTCCCCGGCCGAAGCATTCTTCGAATACTGCAAACTGGCGTTCTTTACAGGGCTTTTCATTGCCTCGCCGGTGGTGCTTTACGAGGTATGGGCGTTCGTATCGGCAGGACTGACGCGGAAAGAGAGGAGGACGGTGCTTTTCGCGCTGCCGTTCTCGGTGATGCTCTTCCTGGGCGGGGCTGTCTTCGCGTATTTTTTTGTCCTTCCCTGGGCGCTCAAGTTCCTCATCGATTTCGCCGGCCCGGACGTCTATCCGATACTCTCGATCTCCAAGTACCTTTCTTTCGTGATAATGCTGCTGCTTTCCTTCGGGGCCGTGTTTGAACTGCCCGTTGCGGTGATGATCCTCGCCAAACTCGGCATAGTAACGCCTTCCTTTTTGAGGAAGAACAGGAAGATCGCTATAGTAGCAATATTCATCGCGGCAGCAGTAATAACGCCGACGCCGGACGCGTTCACCCAGTGCCTGATGGCGGTGCCGATGCTGTTATTGTATGAACTTTCGATCTGGATTTCAAAACTCGTATATAAAAAGGGGGATAATAGATGACGCTTGGAGAAAAGATCGACGCGGATATAAAGGAAGCGATGAAAGCCAAGGACGGGATAAAGCTCTCGACCCTGCGGATGCTCAAAGCGGGGATGAAGAACCTCGAGATAGAAAAGAAGGCCGAAAAGCTCGAGGATAAGGACGTGATGGCCATCATATCGAAACAGATAAAGCAGCATAAGGATTCCATCGATGGGTTCACGAAGGGCAACAGGCAGGATCTTGTCGACAAGGAGACGGCCGAGCTTAAGATACTCGAATCGTATATGCCGAAGATGCTGTCGGCCGATGAACTCAAGCCCATCGTCAAGAACGCGATCGCCGCGGTCGACGCAAAGGGCAGGGCCGATATGGGCAAGGTCATGAAGGCCGCGATGGAAGGGGCGAAAGGGGCCGCTGACGGCAAGATGCTCAGCCAGATGGTCTCCGAGGAGCTGGCGAAACTAGGGTAGGAGGGAGCCATGGAAACCAGGACAGTAAAGATAGAGAAACCCGCGGAATACAACGTCATAATCGGCCAGTCGCATTTCATAAAAACGGTCGAAGATATCCACGAGGCGATGGTGACGGCGGTGCCGGGGATGAAATTCGGCATGGCCTTCTGCGAATCCTCCGGCGCGTGCCTTGTCAGGTCGACAGGCACGGATGAGGGATTAAAGAAGCTCGCGGAGAAGAACGCGCTTTCGATCGGGGCCGGACACTGCTTCATCGTCATAATGAAGGATTCGTACCCGATAAATGTGCTGAACGCGATAAAAAATATCCCTGAGGTGTGCGGGATATATTGCGCGACGGCCAATCCGGTAGAGCTTATCATCGCCGAATCGGATAGCGGCAGGGGCATCCTCGGCGTGATAGACGGCGCGAAACCGAAGGGGATAGAGGACGAAACCGGGGTCAAATGGCGGAAGGACTTCTTAAGAAAAATCGGCTATAAAATCCCTTGACAAAGCTTTTTTGGGTGATATAATTCTAATGGTTCTTTTGAAATGGACGTTTTAGGAGGCAGATGGTGAGCAAATATTTCTCAATAATCGGCGGACTGATCGCCATCGTCCTCGGAGTGGTTGGCCTGATAAATTGGTGGGAAGAATATATAGTCGGCTTCCTCAACTCCGGGCTGGTCATAATACTTTT
>JAQTVK010000032.1 GCA_028706795.1 Candidatus Omnitrophota bacterium
TAAGTTCGCGTCGAACTCACTCTTGCAGCCCTGGGTCATATCGGCCTCATCCTTGTTCCAGGCGCCGAAATCGCCGCCTATGTTATTGGGCTTGTCGCCTGAATCGAAGTCGGCTGTGACGAGGGTTTCTGCGAAAACCTGCCCCGCAAAAAGCAATATGATCGCCATCGCGGGTAACGCTAAATACACCTTCTTCATCTGAACCTCCTCCTTTCCTTTCTTATACCATTAGATTCTACACTAACCATACACCCATTTCAAGCCAAAATACGGCTGCCCTATTCCTTCAGCCCGGTGAGGGCAACTCCCTGTATGAAAGTCTTCTGTGCGAAAAAGAACATGACCAATATGGGCAATATGACCATCGCCGAGGCGGCCATCAACAAGTGCCACTCTGTCCCGCCATGCTGGCTCTGGAATACCTGCAACCCCAGGGAGAGCGTATATGTATCCTTGTTCGTGAGGAATATTAACGGCCCCATAAAATCGTTCCAGGCATAGAGAAAATGGAACAGGGCCACGACCGTCAGGACGGGCTTCGAGAGCGGCAGTATTATGCGCCAGAAGATCTCAAATTCGTTACATCCGTCTACCCTCGCAGCATCGGTAAGGTCTCGCGGTATCGTCATGAAAAATTGCTTCAGCAGGAATATATTGAACGCGGTGCCGAATACATACGGGAACCAGAGCGGCTGCAAAGTGCCTATCCACCCGAATGCCTTGAATACGCCGTAAAGGGGGACCATTACGACGGCAAAAGGTATCATCATGGATGAAAGCGTCAGCGTAAATATGAAATCCCTTCCTTTCCAGCGTATCCTCGCGAAGCCGTAAGCGACAAGGGCGCTGGTAAATGTCGTCCCTATCACGCCTAATAGGCACACTATAAGCGTGTTCTTCGCATAGTTCAGGAACGGGATCTTGACAAAAACATCGAGATAATTCCTGATCCAAAATTTTACCTTCTCGACTATCTCCTCCGGCGGGACGAAAGTCCAGTATGGTTCCGTCTTTTCGTATTGCGCCGGCAGTTTTTCTATGACCTGTACCCATCCGGGCTGCACTTCTTTTTCGATATCGACGGGATAATAATCCTGGACGACCTTATCGGCTATCTGGACCTGAAGGAGGGCTTTACCGTCTCTTAGCTGTGAATTGGGGACGAATAAACGTTCCCCTTTCTTCGGCCCTTCTTCTACTGTCAAGATCGCGCCGGCTTCGTGCGTTACAATACCTTTTTTTACTTCAAGTTTTTTCCCGGCGCTCTCGATATAATAGGTTTTGGGTATCCAGGTGGGCGGCATAGTCATCGTCTGCTCAACGGGCTTGAGCGACGTAACCATGACCCACGCAAAAGGCAGCGCGAAAACGACCGAGAAGGCGGTCAAGGCCAGATATGTAACGAACCTCATCCCTTTACCCTGGGGCATGCCGTCAACCTCCGTGGTAATAGACGCTCTCTTTGGAGATGCGCTGTACGGCCATCGTTAACAGGAGTATTATGACGAATAATATCCAGGCCATCGCGCTCGCATAACCCATGCGGAGATCCTCGAAGGCCGTCTGGTAGAGGTATAGCGCATAAAAAGTCGTCGAACGCTGCGGGCCTCCGCCTGTCATTATATAAGCCTGGGAAAATATCTGGAAACTCCCTATGATGGCCATTATCACGTTAAAATATATCACGGGCGATATCATCGGTATCGTTATATTCCAAAGTTTATCGAACCAGTTGGCCCCGTCGAGCTCGGCCGCCTCGATAAGCGCAACCGGCACGTCCTGCAGGCCGGCGAGATAGATGACTATCGTCTGGCCGAGCCCCCAGAGGCACATGATTATAATGGCCGGTTTAGCGAAATTCACGTCCACAAGCCAGTTCGGGGGATTAGGGATCCCCATCTTTATCAGGAAATTATTAAGTAACCCGTACTCGCCGTTAAAGATCCACATCCAGAGTATCGAACCCGCGACCATCGGGACTAAAGACGGCACAAAGAAAACCATCCTGTAGAAAGCCATGCCCCTTACCTTCGTATTCAGGAGCATCGCCAATGAAAGCGATGTCACAAAACCGAGCGGTATCATGAATATGACAAAATAAAATGTATTCCACAGGGATTTCCAGAATATCGGATCGGTCAAAAGGTCCTTATAATTGAGCAGGCCGATGAAGCGCGGAGGCTGGATCACCGAATAATAACAAAAACTGTAATAAAAGGACGCCGCGACCGGATATATGACAAATATCGAGAAACCGAGAAGCCAGGGAGAGGTAAAGAGAATGCCTTTTATCAATTCCCTTTTTTCTTCCTTGGTCATCTCCTCTCCTCGGCCCTCTTTGACATCTCGAGCTCTCTCTCTAACCTTTTCTGCATTGTTTTTCTGACGTCCGAAAGGACTTCCTCCGGCTCGGCCTTCAGGTCCCTTATCATCTCATAAGCAAAACTCATCTCGCGCAGATACTCCTGCCATATGACCATTTTCGGGGTCGTGAAAGCGTTCGGGCTTTCGGCCAGCGCCCTGAAGACGCGTATGTGCGGGTTTTTATGCCTGGCATAGAAATCTTCGCTTACGTTCTTAAGCGGAGTGAATTTCCTCTGACCCTCGCACAGCAATTCCATCGCCTCCTGCGTATTTACAAAACTTATAAATTTAAACGCCTCGTCCGGATGCCTCGCGCCTATCGGTATAACGAGGATGTCGGCTTCAGCATAAGTGACGTCTTTCAGTTTTCCTCCGTCCGAGGGGAACGGTGCCGCGTCCCAATCCATCCCTGTCGCATATTTATCGATAAAATTATACATCCACACGCCCTCCCTCACCATCGCAACTTTTGAAGAAAGAAAAGCGTTCTGAGGCGAAGCGAATGTACCGAAACTGCTCGAAAATTTCTTTATGTTATCGACGCCGTATTTATCGGAATAGGATTTGACCCATTCGTAGGCCTTGACATTCCCCGGGTCGTCCGCGGTAACCTTCTCCTTGCCGTTCCACAGTTCCCCTCCGAACCAATAGCCCCACGACCACGGCCACCAGCCGGGCTCGGAGGGCAGGAAACCCATCTGTATTATCGTGCCCTGGCCAAGAAGATCCTCATGATCCGGCTTTCCCTTTAACTCATAAAATGATACGGCTTTATCCTGTCCCGGCAGCTTGATGAGGGTAAGCTTTTCCGCCATCTCGTCGAATTCCTGGATCGACGAGGGAGGTACGTTGGGATCCAGGCCGGCTTCCCTGAAAAGCCTTTTGTTCCAGTGCAGCGCGACTGAAGCCGGAGTAGACGGAAGGCCCCACATCTTTCCCTTATACTTGCAAATCTCCCAGAAGACAGGGATGTAGCGATCCTCTGTTATAGCGGCCTCGCGCAAATGATCATCTATAGGAAGGAGCGCCCCTTTTTCGGCGTAAGCAGTGACAAGCCAGGTCCATACTCCGGCGACATCAGGCGGGTTGCCTCCGGCCACAGCAGTAAGCAATCGCCTGTCGATCTCGCTTACCGTGCTCATCTCGACATGGATGAGCTTGCCGTCCTTATTCGTGAATTTCCTGGAATTAAAAAGATCTATGACCGCCTGCATCGCATCGGCCTCAAAGCCGGACCACTTTTCCCAATAAACCACTTTTACCGTGTCGGAATTTTGTTCTTTGTCGGCGCAACCGGCCAATTGGAAGGCTAAAATCGTGGCGAACAGAAGAACGATGACTTTTTTCATCAACTCTCTCTTAAAGAGCCACTTCCACCAAGTGGATCTTCTTGTCCCTGAGGGGCGGCACGATATTGCCGTCCAGCTTTTTGCCGTCCAGCTTTATCTCTCTTATACCGTGCGAGACATGCGAAGCGTTTGAAACGATGATCTTGTAGGTGGCTCCCCTGAACTTGCGCGTCATCTCGAACCCGTTCCATTCTTTCGGGATGCACGGATCTATCAATAACCCGTCGAGGGTCGGCCTGACGCCGAGAAGCCAGTTCGTCGCGACCCTGCAAAGCCAGGCCGCCGACCCGGTATACCACGTCCAGCTCCCCCTGCCGTAATTAACGGAATCGGGGCCGTCGGAGTTGCCCGGGGTGACATACGGCTCGGCCTTGTAATGGTCGATATCTTTACTCCTGTTCGGAGGGCATATCTTACTGTAGAGGTCATAGGCGGTATCCGCGTCCTTGCGCAGGCATTCGGCGATAACGGCCCAAGTCGCGGCATGGGTATATACCCCGCCGTTCTCTCTTACGCCGGCCGCGTAACGGCTGATATAACCTATCTTCTGGTTCGGCTCGGAGAACGCGGGGTACAGAAGTATCGCGCCGTAGTCCCGGTAAATATATTTCCTGCATGATGTGAGGGCCTTTTTTATACGCTCTTCGGTGCCTGTCCCGGCGATGACCGCCCAGATCTGCGCGTTAAGGAATATCTTCCCCTCTTTGCACTTCGAGCTTCCCACGAGAGAACCGTCGTCACAGGTAGCGCGCCAGTACCATTCGCCGTCCCATGCGTATTTGTTGATCGCTTTCTTGAGGTCTTCGAATTTCCTTATATATTTCTTCGCGTCGGCTTTCCTGCCCACTTTTTTGCTGGAGAGGACTTCCTGCGACCACCTTTTCAGTATATCGGCGAAGAAATGCGCCATCCAGATCGATTCGCCTTTAAACTTCACGCCTACGAAGTTCATGCCGTCGTTCCAGTCGCCCTCGCCGATCAGCGGGAGCCCGCGTTTCGAGAACCTCGAAAGGACCTTCTTTATCGAGCGTTCGCAATGATCGAGTAGCGTCGCGCTTCCGCCGTCCACGAATTTGACCTTCTGCTTGAGTATGCCGAAGTCCGCGGTCTCTTCTATATAACTTAAGGTCACGAATACGAGCCAGAGCAGGTCGTCTACCTTCTTCGTCCTCGGCCCCCATTCGGCCAGAGTATGCCACCAGTGATAGACAGTGCCGTCTTTGAATTGGTGCGCGGCATGCAAGAGTATCTGTTTCTTCGTGAGCGAAGTATCCAAAGGAAGGAATATCTGGCTGTCCTGCAGCTGGTCCCTGAAACCGTATGCGCCGCTCGACTGGTAATAGGCGGCACGGGCCCAGATCCTGCCGGATATCGTCTGGTATTTAAGCCACGTGTTTGTCATCAGGTTAAGCGCGTCGTCCGGCGTCTTTACCGTAAGGCCGGAGAGCATCCCACCCCAGAATTTTTTTACTTCTGTGAGCGCGGCGTTCGCGTTATTGACGTTGAAATATTTATTTATTATTTTCGCGTCTTTGGCTTTGCCCCGGCTCAGCCCGAGGATAAATATAACGTCTTTGCTTTCTCCGGGATTTAAACTCACGTTCAAATTGAGGCTGGCGATCGAGTCATTCCACCTGCCGGTCGTATTGGTAAGGGCGCCTTTCTCGACCGCGAGGGGGTCGGCGAGGGTCCGGTACATCCCGATAAAATTCTCCTTTTCGCCTTCGTAGAACTCGGGCTCGACCGACGAGGCGAAGAATGCCGTGCACGGATATTCGCCTATTATAGAACCCGGCTGTAATAACTCTTTCCTCTTATCGCCGTAAAGGGCGTGGACGTCCTTCTCGTACGATGTCCCAATGAAAGTCCTGTGGAACTCCCGGTGGCTATCGTCCTTATTCCCGAGGAGCCATTCGAAATACGAAAAAAGCGACAACGGCCTTATGACGCCGGATTCATTCTTTAAGGTGACCTTCCATATCTCAACGGGTTCATCGCGCGGGACAAAAACGGTCATGGAAGAGGCTATGCCCTTGTATTTGTTCGAGAGGACGGTATAGCCTATGCCGTGGCGGCATTCGTAGCTGTCGAAATCGCGGCAGACCGGTTTCCATCCCAGGGACCAGAAGTCCCCGGAATCCCTGTCTTTTATGTAAAGATATTTCCCCCACTCGTCTTTTACCAGGTCCTGTTCCCATCTCGTGAGCCTCGCGAGGTTCGAGTTCTCCCACCACGAGAAACCCGAACCGGTCTGGGATATCACCAGCGAATACGAGCCGTTGGAGATAACGTTCACCCACGGCCGCGGGGTATCCGGCCGTGTTATGACAAATTCCTTCCCGTCATCGGTGAAATAACCGTAGTCAGTCTGGAATTTCATCTTATCGCTTTACTTCCCTTCCCTTAGTAGTTCATTGGCTTTCGGCACTATCGCGTCGACCGCTTCCTTCACCGGCTTAAGCCCGTTGAACATCAGGTCGAATTCCGGATATATGTACAGGTCGCGTATCTCGCGCCATTTGGAATTAAAGGGGTCGTACACGCAGTATTTTACCGCCTCGTTGAGCATCTTCTTGTTTAACGGGGGCTTGTTGCTTCCGGCGAAATGTTCGCTTTCGGCTATCTTCTTGTTGGCCGGCTGGGCGAGCCCGGACTCGGCGAGCATTATCTGGCCTTCATCGCCGCTCAACGCCTTCAAGACCTCCCATGCCTGCTCCGGGTATTTGGTCGTCTTGAGTATGCCGTATGCGGTCCCTCCTGTTGCGAATTTCCTTATCCCTTTAGGGCTCTTCGGGAACATGGCGACGTCCCAGTCAAAATCCTTCGCCTTCCTGACTACCGGCGTCTCCCATATGCCCGAATGGAACATCGCAACCCTCTGCATCATGAACATCTGGATGACGCCGAGGCCGAGGTTGCGGAAGGTGTTCGAAGTAGGTGAAACCTTGTATTTGTGCGAGAGATCGACCAAGAACTGCAAGCCCTCCATCGACTCCGGGGTATTCAGGAGGCATTTTGTGGGGTGCTTTACGTTATCGACGATCCTGCCGCCGTCAGAAAGGACGAAGTTAGGCCACATATCGCTGTAAAAGCCGTATTGGACGACCTTCCCGTCCTTATCAACTTTTGTCAGCTTCTTCGCCTTGTCGAGGAGATCGTTCCAGTCCCAGTCATCCGTGGGATAAGGCAGACCTGCTTCATCGAAAAGTTTCTTGTTATAATAAACGCACGCCATCGGCGCGGTGTCCCTCGGGATGCCCAGGACCTTGCCGTTGACCGTATACCTGTCCACGACCTCCGGGAAAAAATCATTGAGATTGAATGATTTATCCTTATCCATAAAAGGCTTGAGGTCGAGGAAAACATCCTTATCCGCGAAGGATACGAACATGTTCACTTCCGAGGCGATGATATCCGGGGCCGACCTTCCGGCTATCTCGGTAAGGATCTTGCTGACATAGCTTCCGAACGGTATATGCTCCAGCTTTACCTGGATCTCCGGGTGGGTTTTCTGCCAGTTTTTTAACGTCTCGGTGATTATCCCTATCTCTTCCGGGCTTCCCCAGAAAGCGACCTTTACCGGCACCTTCTTGGGTTTTCCCGTCGCTTCGCCGGGTCCGCAACCCGTTATCTGCAACGCGAAAACCAAGATGACAAAAACCGCCAAAAACCTGTTAAGTCCTTTCATCTCCGCGCCTCCCGCGTTTTAGGCATTCATGAATATCCTCTGCAAGACGAGGCAGGCCGCGCCCATCGCGACGGCATTTCCTCCGAGCCTTGCAGGCACTATCTTTAAATTCCTTATATTCTCTTCGCGCGCCCAGGAATGGACGGTCCTCTTCGCCGAATCCATGAATACGGAACCGGCCTGCTCTACCCCCCCGCCGATGACGACGACCTCCGGGTTGAGGAGATTGACGAGGAACGCTATCTTCTTGCCTAACTGGTTGCCGGCATTCTCGAGCAGCTCATTGGCGAGCTTGTCGCCTGCCCTGGATGCTTCTATCACGGTATTAAGGTTTATCTTGCCGGGGTCGTTGCCGGACAATTCGAATATCCTCGATTTCGACCCCTTTTTCATCGCCTCCCTGGCGTAATATCCGATGCCTAGGTCCAGCTCCCATGTGCCGAGGGTGAGGGACTCCTTCCTTCTCTCCTCTGCGCCAGGCATCGCGGTATTGAAGATGCCCACTTCCCCGGCCGAGCCGTTCGAGCCCCTGTATATCTGTCCGTTTATTATCAGCCCGCAGCCCACGCCGGTATACATATATATCATGTCTTTTATCTCCGACTCAAAGCCGAACCAGCGCTCGCCGAAGACGGCGCACGCCGCGTCATGTTCGACCAGGGTCGGTATGTCGAATTCCTTTTCGAATATATCCTTGAGCGATACCCAGGATATGGACACCATCGAAAGGCCCATCGCGCCGAGCCATCTTATCGTCTGCCCCTCAACATCGATGACGCCGGGTATCCCTATGCCGAGCCCCTTTATCTTCTCCGGCTCGATCTTCGATTTCGC
>JAQTVK010000033.1 GCA_028706795.1 Candidatus Omnitrophota bacterium
AATTATACCAAAACCCCCGATTCGGCAAAACTCGGCTATTGGGACAATTTTGACGAGGACCCGGCTTTCTCCACCGCCATGATGAAGGGCTATCAATGGAATCGCGCGTGGTGGAATATCCCGGACGTAACTTTAAATATAAGTTTCCAGAATATAAGGGATAATGACGGGGACGGCGACAATGAGATCTACATCGACTGCAGCACGTTTGAGGCGAAGCATGTTGAGTTGAACATGTATTACTTTAGGCCCAATACCCAAAGCGTGTTCGTGAGGGGTTATCTGAAAGGACCGGCTCCGTCAACCCGTATTGCCTGGAGAGGTTCGGGAACGTTATATGCGGGTTCTCTTCCTCCTCCTACCGGCCCATACGCGGCTGCGGGCGGCAAGTGGGTCTATTATTACGACCAGGACAGCGATGGGGTCGTGGACGCAGGCGAACAACTTTTCCCGGTTTATGACGCCTTTAACGGCAACGCCACGGTATACATATACAGTCCGGAATCTAAAACCAATACCGACCTTGAATCCGTTCCCGCGCCGGGCAGTTTCCATTATTGGCAGCCGGAAGGGACGGGTTGCGGCTCCTGGCTTTTCGCCAAAGGTTCCGCTGATGACCCTCAAGGATGGGCAAATTGCCTGCTACCCAACGGCTACAAGACATTGTTGACCGACGCGCACGGGACCGTACAGGTATTGAGCGAGCCCAGGCCTCTCTGGCCGGACGGGGACACTTGCGAGATACGGCTCTATCAGGGCGCCTTCTTCCATCCGCAATTTGATTATACCCAGGATAGCGCAATGGCAATGATAGGCTGGGATAACGGTGCGAGTTCAGCCCAGTATGCCACCTGGGTAAACGGCAGCCAGAGGAATAATCAGGCGACCTGGGCGTCCGGATATCCCTCCAACCCCATATTCAAATTTGTGGCAAACAATCAATATCTGGGCGCGGATTGGGTCGACATGGACAGGGGACAGCATATCATAGGCGCTAACGCGATCTGGCCTTATGCCGGCGCCGTAACAGCGATGCAGACGCATTGGGATGATATCCGTTGCATACCGGCGAGCGGATATCTTGTTTCTACGCCGTTTTACAGCGGGGCATCGATAAAATGGGGGACCGTCTCCTGGTCGGCCCAGACATCGGCCGCCAATACCGCCGGAGTTTATTTCAGGACGGCCTCTTCCTATAACAATATCCCGTCGACGGATTCAAGTTGGACCGCCGCTGCCAGTAACGGCGCGGCTATAGGCGGGACCGCCCCCTGGATACAATACAAGATCGCGTTAGCCAAATCGGATATCAATAAGGACCAGTATACAACGAGCTCGCAGACCCCGGTCTTTGAAGACCTGACATGCACATATTTACCTATAGTGCAGATCAAATATTGGAGGGAAGGGTCATGAAGAAGGCGTGCATATTATTGACAATTGCAATAGTTTTTTCTACGGTTGTTTCGTCACGTGCCGATACAATCTTGCTTCAAAACGGCAGGACGCTTAACGGGCAGATAATAGACCAGTTCGAAGATTATATAGAGATAAAGTTAGGCTCCGGCAAGATGAAGCTGAACAAGAAGGACATCAAATCTTTCGAGATAAAAGAGCCGGCTGAGGGTTATTCCAAAGCCGACTCCAAAGAGACGGCGCCCGGCGGGCCTAAAGCGCCGGCAACACTTTCGAATATAAGTTTAAAAGCCGAATACGCAAAGAGCAAGATAAGGATCACGGGCAAGGCCTACCTGCCGCGCGGGACAAAGCTTACGCTCAACTTTAAGAGACAAGACAAGGTCCTGATAGCGAAACACATTGTCGTCCGGAGCGGTGATTTCTTCACCCTTATCGAGCCCTTCGAAAGACAGCTTTCGCCGGGCAAATACGTCATCGAAGCGAGGGCGGAAGCCGATGATAAAGAGATAGCTGCGGGATCGTGCGAACTGGTCGTGGGTTCCGCCTCGCAGGTATCCGAAAGGGAGAAGAGCGATAAGCAGCGCCTCACCGAAACCGCGGACAGGGTCCAGTCGCTTTACGACGACTTGAATACGGCATACGCGATGAATAAGAAAAATTTCGATAAAGAAAAATGGGATAAATGGTCCGACTCGTGGCTCCGGATGACGAACGACCAGATGCAGATGTTCACGGATTACTCGAGCGGCAACGTCAAGTCGTTATACCCCAGGGTGCATAGCAGGCTGGAGGTATGCTTCCGCCAGGTCGTTCTACTCAATACGGCCTATTCGTTGGAATTTGCCGCTCAGGATAAACCCGGCGAAGAGAGCCGGGGGCCCCATTCGAAGATGCTCGAGCCGCAATTCCTCAAAGATTCGATCGATTCGGCCCTGGCCGACGCGAGGAAAGAGATCCGCCTGACCGTTGCAAAATAAGAGGACGTTTTTTCCGCTTGACAAGGATTTCCGCCTACGTTATATTGACTAATACTTATGGATAGATACCCCGCACAGAACATCCGTAACGTAGTTTTTGTCTCGCATTCCGGTTCCGGGAAGACCTCACTCATCGAGGCGCTCCTCTTTAACGCCAAGATGACCACCCGGCTCGGCAAAGTCGCGGAAGGCAACACCCACTCCGACTACAACGCCGATGAGATAGAACGGAAGATCTCCATCACCTCGAAATTCCTTCACCTGGTCTGGAAGAACACAAGGGTCCATATCCTCGATACGCCGGGCTACGCCGATTTCGTCGGCGACGTGATAGCGCCCCTGCGCGCGGCCGACGCGGCCGTACTTTTGATCGAAGCGGTCCACGGCATTGAGGTCGGAACCGAACGCGTATGGCAATTCCTCGAGGAGAGGAACCTCCCGCGCGCGATATTCATAAATAAGCTCGATAAAGAGAACTCCAGCTTTGAAAATACCCTCAACTCGATACGCGACAGGTTCGGGAAACAGTGCGTCGCGCTCCAGCTCCCGGTAGGGGAGCAGCTTTCGTTCAAAGGAGTAGAAGGCGTCCTCTCAAAAGACGGCAACTATAAGGAAAACCTGCTTGATGCGGTCGTTGAGACCGACGACGCGCTTACCGAGAAATACCTGGAAGGCAAAGAAATATCCCGGGAGGAGATGACCAAGGCGCTGAAGTCGGCGTGCATCTCCGGAAAGATAATCCCGGTCTTTTGCGGCTCAGCCGTGCAGAATATCGGGGCGACAGAACTCCTGGACGGTATCGTCGACCTCCTGCCGTCTCCGGCCGACAGGCCGCCGGTCGACGGCATAAACCCGAAGACGAAAGAACCGGCCAAAAGGAAACCATCGGAGCCCGAACCCTTCTCGGCCTTTATATTCAAGGACATATTCGATCCTTACGTAGGTCATCTTACGCTCTTCAGGGTATTTTCCGGGACGGTAGAGTCCAACACGGGTTTTTATAATTCTTCGAGGGACCTCAAGGAGCGCATAGGCCAGATCTATGTCCTGCAGGGTAAGGAACAGGTCCCGGTGCAGAAGGCGGCGGCCGGAGACATTGCCGCAGTCGCTAAACTGAAAGATTCCCATAATAACGATACCGTTTGCGACGAGAGAAATCCCATAGTCTTCCCGGTGACGACATTCCCGGAGCCGTGCATATCCGATTCAGTAAAACCCAAGACGCGCCAGGATGAGGAGAAGATAATGGGTGCCTTGACCCGCCTCGCCTCGGAAGACCCGACATTCAAGATAACCCGCGACGAGCAGACGCACGAACTCGTAATATCGGGAATGGGCGACCTCCACCTGGACGTCATGCTTGACAGGATGAAAAAGCGTTTCGGCGTCGACGTAGAGGTCGGCGTCCCGAAAGTCCCCTATAAAGAAACGATAAAGAAAACCGTCAAGATACAGGGCAAATTCAAGAGGCAATCGGGCGGCCGCGGGCAATACGGCGACTGTTGGCTTGAGCTTGAGCCCCTGCCGCACGGGCAGCAATTCGAGTTCGTGGATAAGGTCGTAGGCGGCGCCATCCCCAGGCAATTTATCCCGTCGGTCGAGAAAGGGGTAAGGGAAGCGATGAACAAGGGCTTCCTTGCCGGATTCCCTGTCGTAGATATCAGGGTGACTGTTTACGACGGCTCATTCCACGAAGTCGACTCCTCGGATATGGCCTTCCAGATAGCCGGTTCGATGGCCTTTAAGAGCGGCCAGGAGCAGGCGGGCCCGGTCCTCTTGGAGCCGATAATGGCAGTCGAGATAATCGTCCCTAATGATTACCTCGGGCAGATAACCGGCGATATCAACTCCCGCCGCGGGAGGATAATGGGCATCGAGGGAAGGGGCAAGCAGGAATACGTCAAGGCCACAATACCCCTGTCCGAGATGTTCAAATACGCGACCGAACTGCGTTCCATGACAGGCGGCCGCGGCTCATATTCGATGAAGTTCGACCACTATGAGGAAGTACCTGCCAAGATCACCAACCTGATAGTCGCCAACACCAAGAAAGCCGAAGAAGCGGCAGGCGGCCACGCAAACCACGGCCACGAGCACCATAAATAAAGCAGTTCCCACCCAAAAATCCTTTACATTTTAACCCCCAAAATGGTATAATTTTGTATTCAAATTCCACGAAAAATTAAGCTAAATCGGAGGTATTTCCTGAGATGTCCGGACATTCAAAATGGAAAACGCAAAAGAACAAAAAAGCTGCCGCTGACGCGGTAAAGGGCAGGGCATTTACCAAAGCGACCAAAGAGATTACCGTCGCCGCGAAGGACGGGGGCGGCGACCCGACAGTGAACCCGAGGCTTCGCTTTGCCCTGGCAAAGGCCAGGGAAGTGAACATGCCCAAGGATAACATAGAAAAGGCGATAAAGAAGGGCACCGGAGAGCTTCCCGGCGTGATCTATGAGACTATCAATTATGAGATCTACGGGCCCGGCGGCGTGGCGATAATGGTCGAAGCCCTGACCGACAACAAAAATAGGGCCTCGGCAGAAATAAAGAATATTCTCTCGCGCAAGGGCGGCAATATGGCCGGCCCGGGCGCTGTCGCGCGCTTTTTCCATAAGAAGGGGCTGATCGTCATCGAAAAAACTAAGATTGAAGAGGATAAGCTTATGGACATAGTCCTCAACGCGGGCGCCGAAGACATGAAGACCGAAGATGCGGTCTATGAGATAACGACAGCCCCCCATGATTTCGAGAAGGTAAAAAAGGCGCTCGACGACAACAAGATCGAATGCCAGCTGGCCGAAGTGACCAGTGTCCCGACGATGACGGTAAAGGTCACCGGCACCCCCGCGAAACAGGTCCTTGCGCTCGTCGAGGCGCTGGAAGATTACGAAGACGTCCAGAACGTATACGCGAATTTTGACATCCCCGACGAGATACTGGAACAGGCGAAGCAGGAATGAAGATACTGGGTATCGACCCAGGTTTATGCATAACCGGTTACGGCTTGATAGAGGCCGGCCCGAAGGGAATAAAGCTCATTGAAGCGGGTGTCGTGAGGACTTCGGCGAAAGAGAAGGTCGAGGGGAGGATAGAGAAGATATATAAGGCGATAAAAGGCCTCGTCAGGGAGTCGAAGCCGGACGTGCTGGTCCTCGAACGTTTATATTCCCATTACAGGCACCCTGTCACTTCCATACTTATGGGCCACGCCCGCGGCGCGATATGCCTCTTGGCGAAAGAGACCGGGACCGAACTCGTCGGATATTCAGCGACTCGCGTCAAAAAGACGGTCACGGGCGCCGGGCACGCGAGCAAATACCAGATGCAGCGCATGATACAGAGCCTTTTCAATATGAAGTCGGCCCCGAACCCGCCTGATATCTCTGACGCGCTGGCGCTCGCGGTCGCTCACGCACACATCTCCCGGATGGACGGGATAATGGGGTCAAGATGATATCTCATATCCGCGGCAAGATAGCCAAACGCAAGAACTCATCCCTCATCATCGACGTCGACGGCGGCATCTCTTACGAGGTATTGATCCCGGGCTGTGTGATGAAATCGATCGACGGCAGCATTTCCCCTGACGGCTCCATCAAACTGATAACGTACCATTACCACCATACAGATCCCGCGCGCAGCATCCCCGTCCTCATAGGTTTCTTGAACGAGATAGAGAAGGAATTTTTCGAGAAGTTCATCACCGTTTCCGGCATCGGGCCGAAGGCCGCGGTCAGGGCATTGAACGCCTCTATACCGCAGGTTGTAAAGGCGATAGCCGACGGCGACCTCACCACGCTCAAATCCCTGCCCGGCATCGGGGAACAGCGCGCAAAGGAGATCGTCGCCAAACTCCAGAATAAGCTCGGGAAGTTCGGACTAATACAGGAATACGGCGTTGAGATAACAGTAACGAAGGAACCGGATTTTGTGGAAGAGGCGACCGACGTCCTCCTGCAGTTGCAGTATAAGAAGCCGGAAGCCAAAGAGATGATACAGAAGGCGCTTGAGCGGTCGCCGGAGACAAAGACCGCCGAAGAGCTCCTGAATGAGGTCTATAAACAGAAGAAGCATACAAAATGAACGAAGAGAAAGAGAAGGAGAAAGGGCCGTTGCGCGAGAAACTCGTCTTCAGCCAGGAGACCGAGGAAGATATAATATTAAATCTTTCCCTCCGACCGGCGAAGGTCTCGGAGTTTGTCGGGCAGAAGGCCGTCGTAGATAACCTGCTCATCGCCGTATCGGCCGCGAAGAAGAGGAAAGAACCGCTCGAGCA
Source organism: Candidatus Omnitrophota bacterium (assembly GCA_028706795.1). Classification (GTDB taxonomy): domain Bacteria; phylum Omnitrophota; class Gorgyraeia; order Pluralincolimonadales; family Pluralincolimonadaceae; genus Pluralincolimonas. Next base: position 6,676 of record JAQTVK010000033.1, read on the forward strand.
TATCCTTTTCTCGGGGCCGCCGGGCCTGGGCAAGACGACGCTCGCCCATATAATAGCCGGCGAGATGGGGACGAAGATAACCGCTACCTCCGGTCCGGCTATCGCGAAGGCAGGTGACCTCATAGGCATCCTTACCAACCTCGGCGAAGGCGATATCCTTTTCATAGACGAGATCCACCGGCTATCGAAGATCGTGGAGGAATTCCTTTATCCGGCGATGGAGAATTACCAGATAGACTTCGTCATCGACAAGGGCCCATACGCCAAGACGATAAAATTCAACCTGAAACCGTTCACGCTTATCGGCGCGACGACGCGCTCCGGGCTATTGAGCGCCCCGATGCGCGGAAGGTTCGGGATGCTTTACAGCCTCGATTTTTATGCCGCCGAGGAGCTGGTGCAGATAATCAAGCGCTCCGCGAAAATACTCAAGATAGACCTTGATAAAGATTCGGCCGCAGAGATCGCGCGCCGGGCCCGCGGCACACCGCGCATAGCCAACAGGCTCCTGCGCAGGGTGAGGGATTATGCCGAGGTAAAGAACGCGGGGAAGGTAGACAAAGAGATCGTTGACAAAGCGCTGGCGATGCTCGGCATCGACGCGATGGGCCTCGACGCGCTCGACAGGAAAGTAATGAAAGCTATCATAGATACGTATAACGGCGGGCCGGTAGGCATAGAATCCCTTGCTGCGACATTGAACGAAGAGGCAGATACCATTTCTGACGTAGTCGAGCCGTTCCTGTTAAAGATAGGGTTCCTGAAGCGCACGCCCCGCGGCAGGGAAGCCGCGAAGTCCGCATACGAGCATTTTAAAGTTCCCTCCAAAAAAGAATCCCAGAAGGAGTTGTTTTAACCGGTCATGCGAACCCGCCTCCGTTTCCTTATGATCTTCGCGGCGATATCGGCAATTATCACACCTGCGGTTTACTGCGCACAGGATCTTGCCGCCGCGCGCGAACCGGTCCGCGTCCGCGTCGCGGTAGTTAAGAACGCAGATTCGGCAAAGATCTTCATCGCCGGGAATTTCAAGATATTAAATCATCTTTCCAAAAGCGTCCTCCTGGAGGAGAAGTACCTGCCCGAGACCGGTTTGACGGCGACCGATACGGGATTCGGGTTTGACGGGAAAGAGATCAGCGCCAACGCTATCTCGGTCGAGCCGATAGGCGGCTCGCGGGTCTATATTAACGGGCGCATATTCAGGGGCGAAATAAGGGTATTTAAGGACGGCAGGAAACTGACCGTCGTAAACGCGGTCGCCCTTGAGGAATATCTTTACGGCGTAATGCGCAACGAAGTCTCGACGTGGTGGCCGATGGAGGCGCTAAAGGCCCAGGCGATAGCGGCAAGGACTTACGCGTTGAACCAGATAAAAGAATCGAAGGCGAAGGATTACGACGTCACGGCGGATGTGAGTTCCCAGGTCTACGGCGGGATCTTTTCCGAGAAATGGCGGACCAACAGGGCCGTTGATGATACCAGGGATAAAGTCCTGACGTATAACGGGGCCATATTCCCGG
>JAQTVK010000034.1 GCA_028706795.1 Candidatus Omnitrophota bacterium
ATACTCTCGCGCAGGACGAAAAATAACCCGGTGCTACTTGGAGAGGCCGGCGTCGGCAAGACCGCGATAGTCGAAGGCCTGGCGCAGAAGATCATAAAAGGCGATATTCCCGAGATACTGCGCGATAAGAGGGTGATAATCCTCGACCTCGCGATGATGGTGGCAGGCACTAAATACAGGGGGCAGTTCGAGGAGCGCATAAAGGCGGTCATGGACGAGATAAAGCGCTCGGAGAACATAATCATATTTATCGACGAGCTGCACACGCTGGTAGGGGCGGGCGGCGCCGAGGGGGCGATCGACGCGTCCAACATCCTGAAGCCGGCATTATCGCGCGGTGAGATACAATGCATCGGCGCGACGACGCTCGATGAATACAGGAAGCACATAGAGAAGGACGCGGCGCTGGAGCGCAGGTTCCAGACGATCATGGTCGAGCCGCCCAGCGTCGACGAGACGATAGAGATATTGAAGGGCCTCAGGGATAAATATGAGGCGCACCACAAGGTCAAGTTCACAGACGAGGCGTTAGTGGCCGCGGCTAAACTTTCCGACCAGTATATATCCGGACGCTACCTCCCGGACAAGGCGATAGACCTCATAGACGAGGCCGGTTCCCGCGCGCGCCTGAACGTGATGACCGCTCCTCCGGATATCAAGGAGGTCGAGAAGGAGATGGACCAGATACGCAAGGAGAAAGAGGCCGCGGTAAAAGGACAGGATTTCGAGAAAGCGGCGGGCCTGCGCGACACGGAACGCGAATTGAAAAGCCGGCTTGAGAAAGGCCGGAAGGAATGGTCTAAATCCAAGGCCGAGGCTTACCCGCAGGTCAGCGAGGAGGATATCGCCGAGATAGTGGCGAAATGGACCGGCATTCCGATCGTAAAGCTCGAGGAGAAGGAGAGTGTCAAGCTCCTCAAGATGGAAGAGGACCTCCACTCGCGCGTCATCGGGCAGGACGAGGCGATAAACGCGATAGCCAACGCTGTCAGGCGCTCACGCGCCGGGCTCAAGGACCCGAAGAGGCCGATAGGCTCGTTCGTATTCCTCGGGCCGACAGGCGTCGGCAAGACGCTTCTCGCGAAGGCGCTCGCCGGGTTCATGTTCGGCGACGAAGACGCGATCATACAGGTCGACATGTCCGAATACATGGAAAAATTCAATGTCTCTAGGCTCGTCGGGGCTCCCCCTGGTTACGTTGGCTATGAAGAAGGGGGCCAGCTTACCGAGAAGGTCAGGCGCCGCCCGTATTCGGTCGTCCTGCTCGACGAGATCGAGAAAGCGCATCCGGACGTATTCAATATACTCCTGCAGGTCCTCGAGGAAGGCCGGCTTACCGATTCTTTCGGGAGGCGGGTGGATTTCAAGAATACGATAGTTATCATGACCTCTAACCTCGGCGCCGAGATGTTCAAGAAACAGGGCTCCCTCGGATTCAAGTCCGAGAAGGAGGAGATGACCTACCAGACGATGAAGACAAAACTCCTTGACGAGGTCAAGAAGACTTTTAAGCCCGAGTTCCTTAACAGGGTCGATGATATAATAGTCTTCAAACCGCTCACCAAGGACGACCTATATAAGATCGTCGAACTGGAAGTCACAGAAGTGAAGAACAGGCTCAAGGAGCAGCACGGCATAATCATCGATCTCAATAAAGGCGCCATCGATTTCCTGATCGAAAAAGGGTTCGACCCCGTATACGGCGCGAGGCCGATAAAGAGGACGATACAGAGATTCGTCGAGGACCCTCTTGCCGAGGAGATAATCTCCGGCAGGTTGCAGAAAGGCAAGACCGTCAAGGTAGGCGCGAAAGTAGACCATCTGACTTTTGAGTAAACCGGAGGCGGTGCCGATTTGAGACATAGACCGAGGCCGGCGTTGATCATTCTTGGATTGGCGGCGCTGGCCGTGCTCGTATTCATAGACCTGCAGGGCAACTATTTTTTCAGGGAATTCAAGGCCAGGTCGCTCGCCATGATGAGGGAGAAGATCGGGCTTGAAGGCGAGATAGGCAGCGTCGAGGGCGGGATATTCAGGGGCGTCGTCCTTAAGGATGTCAGGCTCTACGGCGCGTCTCCGTCGCAGGCTAAACGCGTCTTCTTTTCTTCGGACGCGATCGAACTTAATTACCGGTTGTGGGACATAGCCCTCGGAAAATACGGCAGGCTTGAGAAGATAACTTTCATAATGCCTAAAGTATATTTCTTAGGGGCGGAGAATAGGCTGCCGACGGTCCCGAAGACCTTTGAGCCGGAGTGGAAAGAAGTAGCCGTATCTGTAAAAGACGGCTCTTTTTATAATGCCCAGGGAGCTTTGGTCGTATCGGAAGTGAACGGCGATTTCAAGCTGAGCGAGCGGGGCATAGAATCGCATAACGTGACGGCAGGTATCCTGGGGCAGAGGTTCGCTGGAAAAGGCAGCGTCGGCTTCCCGGTAGAGCGGTCGGCGGTAAAAATAGAGGGTTTGATAAAGGGCCAGGGTTACACGCTGAAGCTCCGGCTCGACGGCATCCTCGACAGGGTGTTCGTGCACGGCTCTTTTGATATATTTGATAAGATGAACCTGGATTTCTCGGGCAGCGTCGCCAAGACCGAGGGGGGGCTTGCCTTCAATGATTTCAAGTTCGGCCCGAAAGCGATAGTCAGCGGCGTCCTCCAGACGGCTGACAAAAGTTTTTGTATCGACCTGTATCCGGAGGATATAAGCGGTAACGCTACCGCGATGGGAGAGGTCAGCAGGTTCTGCCTCTCGGGAGACTTGTCGAAACTTCCCTATTTCACCTTGACGGTAAACGCTAACCATCTTAAGGCGATAGGATTCGATATCCTCTCGAATTATTACATCAGCGGCAAGCTTAATTACGGCGCGAACGACAAATTCGAATCGGTAACCGGCGATTTCAGCACTTCAGGCTCGGTGATAAATTATGAACCGATAAGGGAAGTGAAGGGCGCGTACGAATTCAAGGACGGGGTGATAAAACTGACCGGCATAAATTACGGCGATGTCGTTTACGCGAACGGCACCGTCGGCACAGGAAAGGAGGCCGGCCTCGACCTACATTTTAAGTTCAAAGGGGCCCAGCTCGGGGGCCTTACCGACCTCGCGATGGAAAAGGGGACGGTATCCGGGCTCGTATTCGGCGACATGGACATAAGCGGCGGCGTCGGCAAGGAGATGACTATCGACGGCCAGCTAGAGTTCCTCAACGGCAACATAAGCACGGTGCTCTACAATTCCGCGAAGATAACGTTAAGGGGCAAGAGTTCTGCCCTTGAATTTATCGATTCAAAAGTCTATACTGGTGACCAGGTCCTCATGTTTGAGGGCAGGGTGGATCTGCGGGATATCGGGACGCCGCGCCTCTTCCGCAACGTCGTGATAAAAGCCGACCAGAACACGGTCGTGTGGGCGGGCGCAAATACGATAAAGGCGCCGGCCGGGGAAGAATACGCGGCCGGGGCGGACGCGAACGAACAGTTCAAGGTAAACCTGAAGACTTACGAGTCCCAACAGGGCAACCAGGTGCCGCGGCAGGCGACAGCGGATGCGGAGAGTAAACTTGCGAACCAGTCGAAAACTAAATTGAAGATGAAGGAGAACGAGGATTTCTTCGGGGTCGAACACAAAGTGAGGTTCTGATAATATGAACGGTTGGATAACGACGCTGGGCGAAAGGTTCCTGAATTTTATCCGTTACGCCGGCGGAATATCCGTTTTATTCGTGCGGACGATATTCTGGGTGTTCGTGCCGCCGCTCAGGGGCAGGCAGGTCCTCGACCAGATGGTCAAGGTCGGCGTCGACAGCCTGCCGATAGTCTTCCTCACCAGTCTCTTTACCGGCATGGTCCTCGCGCTGCAGAGCGCTTACCAGATGCAGAAGATGGAGGCGAAGCTCTATATAGCGAGCCTCGTCGCGCTCTCGATAACCAGGGAGCTGGGGCCGGTCCTGACCGCGCTTGTGGTCGCGGGGCGAATCGGCGCCTCGATCGCCGCCGAACTCGGCACCATGAAGGTAACCGAGCAGATAGACGCACTCGAGACGCTGGCGACGAACCCGATAAAATACCTTGTGGTGCCCAGGTTCATCGCGCTGTTTTTTATGCTGCCGCTCTTGACGATATACGCCGATATCGTAGGCATATTCGGCGGGTATATGATCGGCGTCTGGAGGCTGAATATACTCCATAACCTTTACTGGGACATGACCTGGAACCCGCTTCACATCAAAGATATCGTCACGGGTATCATCAAGGCCTTCGCTTTCGGCGTCATAATATGCATAGTGGCCTGTTACGAGGGGATGAGGGTGGAAGGAGGCGCCGAGGGCGTGGGCGCGGCGACGACGAAGGCGGTCGTCATAGCGTTCATACTCATAATCGCGGCCGACTGCCTCTTTACGGCGTTGTTCTATTTCGGGTTTTCATTTTAAATATGATAGAATTGATCAATATAAGCAAATCATTCGACGACCACATGGTCCTCGATAACATGAACCTGACGATACAGGACGGGGAGACGATCGTCATCATCGGCCGTTCCGGCATAGGGAAGAGCGTTACCCTGAAACATATAATCGGCTTGATGAAGCCCGATTCCGGGCAGGTCATCGTCGACGGACAGGATATAACCAGGCTCGACGCGAAGGGCCTGAATGAGATGAGGCTGAAATTCGGCATGCTGTTCCAGGGCGCGGCGCTATTCGATTCCCTGAACGTGCGCGATAACGTGGCATTCAATCTTATAGAACATAGCAAGATGGACGATAAGGCCATAGACAAGAGGGTGGCCGAATGCCTGGAGCTTGTAGGCCTGCGGGGCATAGAACACCTGAGCCCGGCGGAACTTTCCGGCGGCATGAGGAAGCGCGTCGGCCTCGCCCGCGCGATATGCATGAACCCGAAGATAATCCTTTATGATGAGCCGACGACCGGCGTCGACCCGATAATGGCGGACGCGGTGAACGACCTCATCAAGGACCTTCAGGCGAAGCTGAAGACCACCGCGGTCGCAGTCACGCACGATATGACCTCGGCCTATAAAATAGCCGACAGGATCGCGATGCTCTACAAGGGAAAGATCGTCGAGAGCGGCACGCCGGACGAGATAAAGAACACCAAGAATCCGGTCGTTAAACAGTTCATAACCGGCGCGGCCACAGGGCCGATAACAGAGGACTCATGATGATCATTTTTTCGAGGAGGTTCAGATGAAAAAGATGGATCTGGAATTCAAGGTCGGTATCTTTGTGGCGATCGGCATCGCTATCCTGATGTCCATGGTCTTTTCGCTGAAGGAGCTCAAGTACGCCCAGCAGAAATATACGATAAAGGTGCGTTTTGGTTTTGCCAACGGCATCGAGGTCGCCGCGCCGGTAAGGGTCGCGGGCGTCCAGGTCGGGGAAGTAAAGAATATCGAGATCGTCGAGAACAAGGAAGCCAATAGGATGGCCGTCGACCTGTATGTCTGGCTCGATAAGAAGATAAAAGTCGAGAAGGACGCAGAGGCGTTCATAAACACGCTCGGGCTTATCGGGGAGAAGTACGTGGAGATCCTCCCGGGCACTCCGGGAAGCGAGGCGTTGAAACCGGGCGACAGGCTGGTGGGAAGGGAGTCGGTGCCGATAGAGAAGTTGACCGAGAAGGGCTACGAGATAGCGACCGGCCTCGGCGATACGATAAAACATTTCAATAAGCTTATCGGTGACCCGGAGACGCAGACCGCGTTCAAGGCGACCATGCTCGACCTCAGGAAATTCATGGCGTCAGCGAATACGGTCATGGACAAGGTAAAGGCCGGGGAAGGGACCGTCGGGAAGCTTTTTATGGACGAGGGCTTGTATAACGAGTTGGACGCCTTCGTCAAGGATATCAAGGCTCACCCCTGGAAGCTGCTTTCGAAGCCGAGGGGAGAGAAGTAGTAAGACAATAAAAGAAAGGAGGTGAGACAGGAAATGCCATTTACGATCGTGCGCGCTTTTTTTGTGCTTCTTTGCGGCTTGATGGGTTTCGGCATGGGGGATATCTTCAAGACCACGTTCGGCGATTTCGCCCCATACGTCGGGATAGGCCTGGGCGTATTGCTGGGCCTTATCATAATAGTGCTCGAATTGACATCGAAGAGGGTCTCGATAAAAGGCCTTTCGGCCGCGGTCTTCGGGATAGTGTTCGGCATATTGTTCGCCCGGCTTATAATCGAGGTCTTCAAGCTGATGAATATGCCGGAGGACGTCAACGGCGTCCTCATAGTCGTTTTCGCCTATCTGGGCATGGTCATGGCGTTAAGGGGCAAGGATGAGTTCAACATAATAATCCCTTACGTCAAGTTAAGGAGGGAGGACCAGCGCGAGGAGATCATAGTCCTCGATACATCCGTAATCATAGACGGCAGGATCGCCGACATATGCCATACGAAGTTCATAGAGGGGAAATTGGTCATCCCGAGGTTCGTGCTTAAGGAGTTGCAGCAGATAGCCGATTCGGCGGACCCGATAAAGAGGAACCGCGGCAGGCGCGGCCTCGATATGCTCAACAAGATCCGCAAATCCGGGCATATGGAAGTCAAGATCCACGAGGAGGACCTCCCGGAGATCCGCGACGTCGACGCGAAACTGATAAAGCTCGCGAAGATGCTCAATGCCAAGGTCTTCACCAACGATTATAACCTCAATAAGATAGCAGAGCTCCAGGGCGTGTCGGTCCTTAACATAAACGAGCTTGCCAACGCGCTGAAGCCCGTGGTCATACCGGGCGAGTTGATGGAAGCGAAGATAGTGAAGGAAGGCAAGGAGTATAACCAGGCGGTCGCGTATCTCGATGACGGGACGATGGTGGTCATCGACAACGCCAAGCACCTGATCGGGCAGACGGTAAAGGTCATAGTCACGTCGGTCCTACAGACGGCGGCGGGAAGGATGATATTCGCGAAGCTGGAATCACAGCGATAGGAGGCCTAATATGAAAGTGGCTGCGATAGTGGCAGCGGCAGGAAAAGGCGAACGGCTCAAATCAAAGGTCCATAAGCCTTTTGTGGCGATCGGGAAGGACCCGATACTGTTGCACGCGTTGAAGGTCCTCGATAATTCCAACCTGGTAGGCGAGATAATAGTCGTCGCCAATCAGGCCGACCTGCCGAAAGCGCGGCTGCTTGTCAAAAAGGCCAAACTGAAGAAATTCAAGGAACTCGTTGCGGGCGGGAAGCGCCGTATGGATTCGGTCAAGAACGGCCTTTCCGCCGTCAGCGAGGACGCCGATTACGTCATCATACACGACGGCTGCAGGCCGTTCATAGAAAACAAGGTGATCTCGGCGGTCCTGGGGGCGGCCGAGACATTCGGCGCGGCCATACCGGGCGTAGCGGTGAAACCGACGATCAAAGAGGTTGAGAAAGGGAATTTTGTCGCGGCGACGCTCAAGAGAGAGACACTGGTGGACGTCCAGACGCCGCAGGCCTTCAGGAAGGACATTCTTTTGAGGGCTTACGATAAGGCCGTCTCCGAAGGCGCCGAAGCCGCGGAAGCGACCGATGACTCGGCGCTGGTCGAGAGGATGGGCATAAAAGTGAAAGTCGTCGACGGCTCATACAGGAACATAAAGATAACGACACAGGAAGATTTAAGATACGCCAAAATGATCATGGGTGAAAAATGAGGATAGGGCTCGGTTACGATATCCACAGGCTTATAGAAGGCCGCAGGCTCTTCTTAGGAGGCGTTGAGATCCCTTATGTGAAGGGCCTCGACGGCTATTCGGATGCCGATGTCCTTTTGCACGCGATATGCGATGCGATATTGGGCGCAATGGGGAAGGACGATATCGGCATACATTTCCCGAATGACGACCCGAAGTTCAAAGGCATAAGCAGCCTCGAATTGCTGCATAAGGTCGCGGTGCTGGCGGAAGGATCCGGTTATAAAATAATAAACGTCGATTCGACCCTCATCCTGGAAGAGCCGAAGATCCTGCCTTTCAAGGCGAGGATGAAGAAGACCCTCGCCTCGGTATTGGGCATAGACGAGGACCGGATAAATATAAAAGCCACCACCCAGGAAGGCGTGGGCGCGATCGGCCGCGGAGAGGCGATAGCCGCTTACGCAGTAGCTTCTGTTGAGGAGATAAAATAGATGCAAGTCTTATTGATAGT
>JAQTVK010000035.1 GCA_028706795.1 Candidatus Omnitrophota bacterium
AATTCCTTTTCGAATATATCCTTGAGCGATACCCCGGATATGGACACCATCGAAAGGCCCATCGCGCCGAGCCATCTTATCGTCTGCCCCTCAACATCGATGACGCCGGGTATCCCTATGCCGAGCCCCTTTATCTTCTCCGGCTCGATCTTCGATTTCGCAAGCACCTCCTCGACCGTCTCGACGAGCTTGCCGATTATCGCCTCGCTGTTATCGGCGGGGCGCTCCTTCTTCACCTCACAGATCACCTGCATCTTGGGATCGACCAGGATACCGACGATGTTCAGCGCCGTCAGCCCCACGCCTATCATGTAGCCGAATTTCGGGTTGAGCTCAACGAGCGTCGGGCGCCTGCCTCCGGTGGAGACGTCGAAACCTTTCTCTATGGCTAGGTCGGCCTCTATGAACTCATTTATGTAATTGGAGATCGTTACGATATTGAGGCCTGTCTGGCGTGAGATCTCGGTCCTTGATACGGGACCATGCTTTACGACAAGCTCAAGGATGGAGAGGTTTTTCCTTTGCTTATCGGACAGGATCCTGTCGGTCGCCAATATGTTGTTTGCCTTGGTGGTCCTCATGGCTCAACCCTCTCTATTCGAAAAAGTTCTCGTTTAAGAGTTTTTCCGTCTTCCTGGCTACCGGGTCCTTATGGAAACGTTCCCTTATTGCGCCGTTATTGAGGTAATTATCTATGGAGGGGAGTATCATGCCCTGGTCCAGGGCGAGATATTTATACGAGACCCTGCCGTTCTTCACGTTGACGGCGTCATACATCCCGAACTCACCGTAAATATTGTAATAATAAAGGAGCTTCCTGATATCCGAGATGGCCTCTTCCGGCGCGAAGGTAAGGGATAGGAATACCACGTGAGGCGTTACCACGCCCTCGTCCTTATACCCCTTGAAGCCTATCCCTCCGACCCCGAATTCGGTATATCCGCCGTAGCTGCCGTCAGGCGTCGAGCACGGGGAGAACCCCCAGGCATTATATCCCTTCTCCTTAGCCATGGCGATATGGGCGTTGACACCTTTCAGGTCGTTTGCCCCCAGCCCGTTCGGCGCGAGTTCTTTCTCTTTTACCATAAGGGAAGGCATCAGGAATTCAAACAGGCTCCCTCCCCAGCTCGGGACGATCTTTTCGCCGTTATAGGTGTAATAACCCTGGAAATACTTGACTCCTGATTTCTTGACCCATTTGCCCTCGGGCTTCTGCGCCTGCCAGTCTATCTCCGGCGGGAAAGTCCTCGCCAATTTATACCAGTGTTCCTGGGGGGCGTTCCCTTTTCCTATCGCGATGAGGCTGGTGAACCTGGCCTCGCCGTTCAACTGGCCGTAATTATAAGGCGAATATTTTTCGGTATCCCTGTCGTAGCCGAGATTGAGCTGGCCGAGCTCCTTATTATAAAGGGCCGAGAAATCCATCTCGTCCAGGAGTTTCGAGCAGCGCTTGCCGAGTTCTTTGTCGAACGCCTGCCTCACAATGACGAGGCCGCCGGCAAACCAGCCGTTATCTACCGATGAGATATAGCGGCGGGTGACCTGCAGGTTCGTCGTGGAATGGTAATTATCCCATAACCCGCGCCACCGCGGCATCTTCTCCATCACGTCAAGGGTATCCGATATCCTCTGGACCGCTTCTTCCCTGGTTATGAACTTAAGGTCGAATGCCGCCACTATATTTATGAAATAGAGCCCCGTATTCGTTGGGGAGGTGTAATCGCCCATCGCCCTTTCGGGCGCCATCTGTATCCAGTCGAGCGGAAGATGGCTCCTCTTATCTACGACGTTCTTGAAAAATCCCCACGTGTCCTGCGCTATACCCATAAGCATCTGGTTGTCCGAGCTGGTGAGCAGGTCCCTCTTGCGCGCGTCGGCGAGGACCTTTTCGGGGTAATAGGCCGTATTATCCTTTAACCCCAGGAAGAAGAGTTCCGGATCGCCGTAGAAAGAGATATCATCGAGGTAGATCTTCCCGCTTATCACGCTGGGGTCGCCCTTGAAGTCCAGGCTGAACTTTCCCATCTTGTTGCTGTCGATGGACGGGAACTTCTCCATCGGCACTTTTATCTCCTGCCAGTCGGTCGTAGGCTTGATCACCCCGGAGAGGTTGACTTCATTTTTGTTGCCAGCCTTGTCTTCCAGCGTCAACCAGAACTTTTCGGAACCTTCCGAGCATTTTATCCAGAAGGATACGCCTTTTGCCGCGCTGATATCGAGTTCGTTGAGGTCCGTCGACCAGGTCGCAATTTCGCCCTTGGGGACATAATACTCGATCTCGAGCGAATAACCTTTCCCGCCGTGTTTTTCTTTTTTGCTGTATGCGGACTGGAGGAAAGCGGGTTTTTTGAAACTCATTGAGGGAAATCCGCCTATGCTGTTGGGGTCCTTGCCGTTATCGAAATCCGCCACGGTTTTTATATCCGAATGCGGCGGTATCCTGACAAGGATATCTTCCTGGGCATTGCAGGGGACCGGGAAAAGAAAAGCAAAAGAAAGGACAAGAAATACCGGAAATTTCTTCACACCCATATCTCCTTTAGCTTAAATTGATCTTCATTAAGACAGGGCCTTCATCGCTGTGCCTGAAGGGTATTATCGCCTCGCCTGACCTGTAGGAAAACTCCAGTTTCCTTCCGTCGGCGAAGACCTGCTTGGGCCTCTTCTTGATGGCCACCGTCAATTCACCTTCGGATTTGGGCTGGCCGTGCAATTCCACGAATACGGAACCGCCTTTCTCGAAAGCGCTCAATATCTGCGACGTCGCGAACATTATCCTCGCGGTGCTGCCGTGTACCGGGAAATTCACCGGTATGATAAGGCCGGTCAATCCGGCCAGAGTTAGCGGCGCGCCGTAAGGCATCTTCCTCTCCTCTTTCGTCACGGGATCCGCGAAAATCACGTGGCCTGATTCCGCAGTCCTGTAATAGTTCGCGACAAAGATGAACGCGGAGTCCCCGGCAAAGAATTCCTGGACGACCATCCTGCCGTTCGTCGGGGACGCGTTGCCGCGGATATCGTCCATCTTCAATATACGCGAATAGGCGTCTATGTTCTCTTCCGTAGAATATCCGAACGCGGTCCCCAGGACCAGCGCCCATCCGCCTCCGAAATGCTTGACGAAACCGCAGGTCCTGCCGTCCGGCAGGAGCGCCATCGGTTCGGCGCTAGGCTCGTTGAAGACCTCTACCGGGTTAAGGACCGACATCTCCTTGACGTCAAAAAAATCTATCGTCGGGGCACGGGGAGAGACTTCTTCCGTCTCGCCGAGCTTCAGGAATTGCCTCAGTACCTCGCACGGCTTTAGCGAAAGGTCATACTTCGGCACTCTCGGCAAGATGACTAAGTGTCCGCCGTTACCGACATAATTCGCCAGGAGCTTCTGCGAATCCGCGTCCATGTATTCGAGCGATACGAGCCACGCCTGCTTGTATTTTGCCAGGTCCTTAGGCTTGGTAAGTTCCATGTCGAGGATATCGTAATCGCAATTGAGCATCTTAAGGATCTTCGCCATGCCTTCGTAAAAGATATTGTCCCTTATCGTCTTCGGGTTATATGCCAGGCCCATCTTTTCCAGGTCGTAATTATGGGTAAGTTCGGTGCAGTAATAGGGCTTATAAAAGAGAAGCGCCACTTTCGAGCCTGCCTTCGCCCTGGAGGTGAGCGCGCCGAAAGTCGAGGCGAGTTTCCCGAAACGCCTGATGACCGGGTAGAGCGCTGTCTCCTTGCCGTCGTAATCCAGGGGCGTCTGCCAGTAGAAAGTCGGGCCTACCGCGGATTTGCCCTTGGGATTCTTCCCCTGCGAGAACATATAGAAATTCATCCCCGCCGCGCCGTACGCCAAGGCGGACCTGTAAAAAAGCTCAAGTTCGTCGGGATAAGTAATGACGTTGTGCTCCCTTGTCCCGGCCTGCATCTCGGCGACAAAGGTCGGGCCACGGTTACCCTGGACCGCCCTGGTGAATTGTTGTATTATGGCCGCATCGTGGAAATTCCTGTAAGAGACGTTCTCCGGGATATGGTCGACCGCAAGGATGACCTTCGGGTAGAGTTTGGCAATATCCTGGTACATGGCGATGTTCAGGGGGTATTCGACCGCGCGGCCCCATACCCATCCGGGCAGGTTGTGCGTGAAAGGTATGCGGATCCCGCTCTTAACGGCTTCCTTTAAAAGATGTTCCACGTATGTCGCGTAATAGTGCCGCCAAAATAGGTGCCAATCGAGGTCCGAGGCGAGTTCGGTCAGTTTCGACGGGCTGCCAGACGGCGGGACCACCGAGGAGAAGCTCTTGTATTTGGCCTTATAGAGGACGTTCAAGCGGTTTATCTTCTTGTATTTTTCGGTGAGGAATCTCCTGTAATGGTCCAGCGCGACCGGGTTGTAATCGGCCTCTTTATCGAGCCAGGTGAATACCCCTATCTCGTTGCAAAGCTGCATCGAGAGTATTATCCCGCCGGACTTCGTTATCGAATTGTCTTTTATTATCGCGAGGACCTTGTCATACCATAGCCTGGCATACTTCAAATATACCGGGTGCATTAGCGTCACGCGGGCATGGTTGAAAGGCTTGCCTTCCCTGTCGATCGAGAGTATCTCCGGATGGGTGGATAGGAGCCACTGCGGTATGCCGTGGTCTAAGTATTCGGCGAGGATGTAAGGGCCGGGCTTGACGATAAGATAGAGCCCGTTCTTCCTGCATAACTCTATGAACCCGAGCAGGTTCCTCTGGGGGTTCGTGTGGCCGGAGAAATCGAACTTCCCTTCTTCGTATTCGTGCCAATCCCAGGGTATATAAGTGGTTATCGTATTGAGGTTGGCGGCCCTGGCTTTCTTAAGGTGGATGGCCCAGCTCTCGGGCCTTATCCTGAAATAATGGACCTCTCCGGAAAATACGTAAAAATCCTGCCCGCTTAATTTGAAATTGTCTTCGGTTATTTTGAAATCCATGGGTATTAGTCTTTCGCGAAACCGATGTTGTCCATGTAGATCCTGCCGGCCTTGGGCCTCGAGGCGGAATCCTCAAAGACGACGGTAAACTCGGTCAATTTGCTGAAATCCTTTATTCCGTCAAAACTCGAGAACGGCACCTCTACCGGCGCCCACGTCGGGCTTATCTGGGTCACGTAATATTTACCGACTTCGCCGCGCGCATTCTTAAGTTCTATCTTGAACCTCGCGGGATATCCTGTTTTTGCGTCGCCCTTTACGTAAAAGACAAGCTTGTTGTAAGACGACGCATCGAAATTATCCAGTTTCATCCAGAAACCGTTAAACGCGGGGTTCGGGGAATCGACATCGTAATCGAGCTGGAGGGAGAAACCCTCTTTCCCGTACCTCTCGTCGGAAGTAAAGGACTCGGTGCAGCCCTGGGTCGCGTCGTCCGGGTCTTTGTTCCATGCGCCGAAATCGCCGCCGAAATTATTGGGTTTCTTCCCGGTGTTGAAATCTGCCAAGATGATCTCCTTGACCTCGGGCTTGGCTTCCGCTTTAGGCGCTTCGACGACCGGCGCCGGGGCAACTTCTACTTTAGGCGCAGGAGCCGGGGTGGCTTCTACTTTTAGCGCCTGGACTTGCTGCTGCGGTGCCGCAACTCCAACTTTTTCCGGAACGGCTGCCTTTTTCTGGCCGCATGCCGGCAAGCATATAGAGGATAATATCAGGATTCCCAAGACAAAAAGAGCTCTTCTCATTTAAATCTCCTTTGTGTTATGGGTAAAATCTCGGCTTACTCGCGAAAATCTTTTTTCGATTATATTATAAAACCTTATTAAAGTCAATAGGGCTACTTGCCCCGTTCCAGCTCATTAGTCAGTATTATCGCCTCTGCGATCTGCTTCATCGTCTTGCGCAGGCTCATCGCCTGTTTTTGTATCTTCCTGAAGGCGTCTTCCTCGGCCAAGCCCCTGCGCATAAGTATCCCCTTGGCCCTCTCTACCGTCTTCCGGGTCTCGAGCTCTTCTTGTATTATCTTCGATTTGACCATCAGTTGGGCGTTCTCTATCGCCACGGCGGCCTGGTTAGCGACCGAGGTAAGGACGTTTATCTCATTCCGTGTAAAGCTGTGGGGAGTCGACGTGTAGACGTTCAGGACGCCTATGACTTTCCCTTTTACTATCATAGGCATCGATAGGAGCGAGCAGAGCTTCTCGCTTTTGGCTATCTCCCTGTTCAGATAATTCGGGTCCTTGCGGACGTCCGGAACCTGGATAGGCTTTCCTTCTTTGGCGACCTTTCCGGCTATCCCGGTGCCTATCTTCATGTTGGTCTTCTTGTTATAGGCCTCGCTGACGCTCTGCGTGGCACGGACGACCAACTCGCCTTTCTCCTCATCCACGAGCATCAAAGAGCAGATCTTGGAATTCATCACCTCGGCTGTCACCATCACGATAAGGCGCAGGACATCTTCTAAATAGAGGTTGGATGTGATCGTCTGGCTTATCTTGGACAGCGCCTCTATCTGTTTCTCGTATGCCGGGTGCGATCTCGTACTTTTAGCCACGGACTTACGCGTCATAGTATCGCGAGGTATTCCTTTATCTCATAGTCGGTGACGCGGGCCCTGTATTTATCCCACTCGATCTTCTTGTTCTCGATAAATATGTTAAACGCGTGCTCGCCGAGGGCTTTTCTTACGACCGCGCTCTTTTCGGTCTCGTATATGGCCTCATAGAGGTCGCCGGGCAACGGCATTATCCCGCGCTTCGTCCTCTCTTCAGGCGTAAGCTCGAAGACGTTCTCTTCGGTCGGCGGGATCAGCTCGTAATTCTTCTCTATGCCTTCGAGCCCTGCCGCCAGCATTACGCTGAAAGCCAGGTACGGGTTGCATGCCGGGTCCGGCGAGCGGTATTCGATGCGCGTCGCCTTCTCTTTCCCGGGCTTGTATTCGGGTATCCTGACCAGGGTCGAGCGGTTCCTCTTTGCCCACGCGATGTAGACCGGCGCCTCGTAGCCCGGGACCAGCCTCTTGTAAGAGTTGACCCACTGGCTTGTGACCGAGGTTATCTCGCGGGAATGCTTCAGCAGGCCTGCGATATAGTTCTTCGCGATCTTTGAAAGGTGGTATTTATCTTTCGCTTCGAAGAAGGCGTTCTTATCTCCCTCGAAGAGGGACTGGTGGACGTGCATGCCCGAGCCGTTTACCCCGTAGACCGGCTTCGGCATGAATGTCGCATAGAACCCGTAGCGCTGCGCGACTTCTTTAACGACGACGCGATATGTCATCGCCGCATCCGCCATGGTCAATGCGTCGGTATACCTTAGGTCTATTTCGTGCTGGCTCGGCGCGACTTCGTGATGGCTGTACTCGACGCCTATCCCCATTGCCTCGAGCATGAGTACCGTATCGCGCCTGAGGTCCGCGGCCGGGTCAGGCGGGATAAGGTCGAAATACCCGCCCGCATCGAGCGGTTCTGTCCCTTTATTGTCCCTGAAATAGAAGAACTCCAGCTCGGGCCCGACGTAAAAAGTGAAACCCAGTTTGGCCGCGCGTTTCAGGTTCTGCTTCAATATATACCTGGGGTCGCCTTCGAACGGGCTGCCGTCCGGCCGGACGATATCGCAGAACATCCTCGCGACCGCGAATTCGTCCTTTGGCCTCCAGGGCAGGAGGCAGAACGTGTTCGGGTCCGGGCGCGCCATCATGTCCGACTCGTCTATGCGCGCGAAACCCTCTATAGAGGAACCGTCAAATCCCATCCCCTCCTCGAGCGCGCCTTCAAGCTCTTCAACGGTTATTGCGAAAGATTTGACGAAGCCGAGGATGTCGGTAAACCACAACCTGATGAATTTGACGTTGGCCTCCTTGGCCATTTTTAACACATATTCTTTGTCTTTGATAGATTTGGCTGCCATCTGCTTCTCCTTTCGTTAATATCTGTTCGTTATCGGGACCCTGCGGTCTTTGCCGAATGCCTTCGGGGTGATCTTGACCCCGGGCGGGCTCTGGCGCCTCTTATATTCGTTC
>JAQTVK010000036.1 GCA_028706795.1 Candidatus Omnitrophota bacterium
GTATATCCGAGGCCCCGGCCTTTATCGCCTCGCTTATCAGGAGATTTACGAGCTTGACTATCGGCGCCTCTTCGACCATCCCCTGAAGGGCCTTGAGGTCCGATTCCGCGCCCTCTTTTACCTGGAATTTATTTTTATCTACGGATTTTACGATATCATCCATTGTCCCGCGGGCGCCGTAAAACTGGTCGAAGGCCTTGATAAGTTCCTTCTCCGGGACGACGACCGGTTCTACTTCGCATTTGGCTTTAAGGCGGGCCTCGTCCAGGGCAAAGATATCCAGCGGGTCTACCATTGCGATGGTAAGGGTCCCTCCGGTCTTGAATAAAGGAAGGATCATGTTCTTTCTGCAGAAATTTTCGGGCAGGATATCGATGACTTTGGGGTCGAGGAGGTAATTCGAGAAATCAATCCGCGGGATGCCGAGCTGCTGTTCGAAAAAGGAGATGATGGCGTCCTCTTCGACCATGCCCAGCCTTGTCAGGACGCGGCGAAGCGGCTCTTTTGTCCTGTCGGCCTCCTCCTTAGCCTTCTTGAGCTTCTCCGGAGTAACAAGGCCGCGCTCGACAAGAGCTTCGCCAAGAGACTTCTTCTCTCCTTTCGGCATCACCACTCCTTGCAAGAAGGGCTGCTTTTTTATGACTTTTTAAATTGATAACTTATTCTAATTAAATAGTATACGTGAGCGGGATTTTTTTGTCAACGTATTTTGGGTTGGGGCCTATTCCGGCCATTTATTCTGGGTTTTAAGGATGAGCTCTATAAGTTCACGTATCGCGCCCCGGCCGCTCCCGGCACTCGTGGTGTAATGGGCAACGGCTTTTACCTCAGGCCTGCTGTAGGGGACCGCGACGGCAAGGCCGGCACGTTTCATGATGGGCATATCTATTAGGTCGTCGCCGATAAAACATATCTCTTCGTCGGTGAGCTTGAAGATCCTGAGGAGCTTTTCATAGACCGCGCCTTTGTCTTTCGCATCCATGAAGACCCTGGTGATGTGGCAGGTTTTCGCCCTGCGTAAGACTATGCGGGATTTCTTGGCAGTCACTATCGCGGACTTCAGTCCGGCCCTCCACCAGAGCATAAGGCCGTATCCGTCCTGAACGTCGAACGCCTTGAACTCATCGCCGTAGTTATCATATATTATCCTGCCGTCGGTCATGACCCCGTCGACGTCCACGACCAGCAATTTTATCCTGGCCGCCCTTTCCCGGATATCCATATTAAACGAGCCCCGCCTTCAAGAGATCCTGGACATCGACAAGGCCTACGGGCCTCCTCTTATTGTCGACGACCGGTATCTCGTCTATCTTCTTCTCGCGCAGGATCCGGAACGCGTCCGCGGCAAGCATCTCTTTCGATATGGTTATAGGGTTCCTGGTCATGACCTCCCTGACCTGTCTCAGGGGGAGTGCTGCGTCTTTCCCCAGGTGGCGCCTCAGGTCGCCGTCGGTGAATATTCCGACGAGGGCGCCTTTTTTGTTGACGACGCCGGCAGAACCGGCCCGCGCCTCGGTTATCTTAAGGAGCACGGCCTTTACCTTAGCATCTTCTCTTACCACGGGGTTTGCCTTGCCTTTCCTCATGATATCGCCTACCTTCAGTATAAGCCTCTTGCCCAGGGAGCCGCCCGGATGATAGAACGCAAAATCCTCTTCTTTAAAACCGCGGCGGTCGAGCAACGCTATCGCGAGCGCGTCCCCCATCGCCAGCATGGCTGTCGTCGACGCGGTAGGGGCGAGGTTCAACGGGCACGCCTCCCTCTTGACCGCAACGTTAAGCACGACATCGCTGTACCTGGCCAGCGAGGATTCGGTATTACCCACCATGGCTATAAGCTTCGCGCCGATCTTCTTTAAAGTGGGCAGCAGCCTTATTATCTCTTCGGTCTCGCCCGAATTGGATATAGCCAGGACGACATCGTCTTTCGTAACCCTGCCGAGGTCCCCGTGTATCGCGTCCGCCGGATGCAGGTACAGGCTGGGCGTCCCGGTCGACGATAACGTCGCCGAGATCTTCGCGCTGATAAACCCGGGTTTTCCCATGCCGGTCACGACTACCTTTCCCTTGCAGACAAGCATGAGCTTGACCGCCTTTTTAAAATTCTCGTCGACCCGCTTTATGAGCGAGGAGACAGCGTCCGCCTCGATCCTAAGGACTTCTTTTGCCCGCCTCATCATGTCTTATATCCCCTTCTCTCTTACGGCCGAATCTATCTCTTTTACGGTGACCAATAATTCTTCGAGGTCTTTAAGCGCAAGCGAATTAGGCCCGTCGCATAGGGCGCACCTGGGGTCCTCATGTACCTCGAGGAACAAGCCGTCGCATCCCGCGGCGACTGCCGCGCGCGCCAGGACAGGGATGAACCTGCCCTCGCCGCCTGAGGCCTTGCCCATCCCGCCCGGAAGCTGGACCGAATGAGTGGCATCGTATACGACCGGATAACCCGTCTCGCCCAGGATCGTCAACGCCCTCATGTCGCTTACGAGATTATTGTATCCGAAGCTGACCCCCCTCTCGGTGATTATTATGGACCTGTTCCCGGCCGATTCAACTTTTTCTATCGCGAACTCAATGTCCCACGGCGCCATGAACTGGCCCTTTTTTATATTTATCGTTTTTTTGGTCTTAGCGGCGGCGATTATAAAATCGGTCTGGCGGGAGAGGAACGCCGGTATCTGGATGACATCGAGCACCCGCGCCGCGACGTCAAGCTCCTCCTTACAATGGACATCGCTCAGTATAGGAAGCCCGGTCTCATCTTTTATTTTTTTCAGGATCCGTATCCCTTTTTTAAGCCCCGGGCCGCGGTACGACCTCATCGATGTCCTGTTCGCCTTATCATAGCTCGATTTATAGATATACGGGATATCTAGGCGGTCCGCTATCGCCTTTATCGCCTTCGCGTGGCGCACAGCCGATCGTTCGCTCTCGATGACGCAAGGCCCGCCTATTAGAACGAGCGGCCCCCTGCCGCCTATCTTCACCCTGCCTGCCGATACGCTCCTTGTCACTGTCTCTTGCCCCCTTTTGATCCGGATTCTATCGAGGCCCGCACGAACTCCCTGAAGAGCGGCTGGCAACTATCCGGCTTCGATTTGAACTCGGGATGGAACTGGCATCCTATAAACCACGGGTGTCCCTGTAACTCGACTATCTCCACAAGCCTTGCCTTGGGGAAGACGCCGGTCACTATGAGCCCGCATTTCGCCATCGCGTCCTGGTATTTGCTGTTGAATTCGTACCTGTGGCGGTGCCTTTCGTATACGAGCGGCTTTTTATATGCCTCATAGGTCTTCGTGTTCTTCCTTATCCTGCAGGGGAATTTCCCGAGCCGCATCGTCCCGCCCATCTGCGTCACTCTCCTCTGCTCCTCCAAGAGGCTTATCGCCGGATGCGGGGTATTCTTGTCGAACTCGGTGGAGTTCGCCCTATCGAGGCCGCATACGTTGCGGGCGAATTCTATCGTCGCACACTGCATCCCGAGGCATATCCCGAAGAACGGGATATTATTCTCGCGCGCGAACCTTACCGCCCTGACCTTACCCTCTATTCCCCTCGTCCCGAACCCGCCGGGCACGAGTATGCCGTCCACGCCGCCGAGCAGTTTCTCGGCTCCGTATTTCTCGAGGTTCTCGGACTCGACCTTCTTTATATCGACGCTCGCGTTATTGGCGATACCGCCGTGGCGCAGCGCCTCGTAGATAGACTTATACGCGTCCTGCAGTTCTATATATTTCCCCACCACCGCTATCGTGGTATGCTTCGATGGGTTGAGCGCGGGCTTGATGACCTTCTCTACCCAGTCCTTCAATCCTTTATCCCGGCAATGCAGGCCGAGCAGCTTGACGATCTTCTTATCGAGGCCCTGTTGTTTGAGCATGAGCGGGACTTCGTAGATATCCTTGACGTCTTTCGCCTCAAATACGGCGTCCTCGTCCACGTTGCAGAAGAGCGCGATCTTTTCCTTTAATTTTTTCGAGAGCGACTTCTCGGTCCTGCAAAGGAGCAGGTCCGCCTGGATGCCGATCTCACGGAGCTTCTGGACCGAATGTTGCGTGGGTTTTGTCTTGAGTTCTCCCGCGGCCCTGATATAAGGGACGAGGGTCAGGTGTATATTCAGGACATTGCCCCGGCCCTTCTCGAGCCTTAGCTGCCTTATCGCCTCAAGGAAAGGAAGGGATTCTATATCTCCGACCGTGCCGCCTATCTCGCATATGACAACGTCGATCCCCTTGCCCCTGCCGACCCTCTTTATCGAATCCTTGATCTCATTGGTGATATGGGGAACGACCTGGACCGTCCCGCCGAGATAATCGCCGCGCCGTTCCTTGGTGATGACCGAATTATATATCTTGCCGGTCGTCACATTGTTATCTTTACCCGTCACTATAGAAGTGAACCTCTCGTAATGGCCGAGGTCGAGGTCGGTCTCCGCGCCGTCGTCGGTCACGTAGACCTCGCCGTGCTGGAAAGGGTTCATGGTGCCGGGGTCGACGTTGATGTAAGGGTCGAGCTTCTGAATCGTTATCTTCAACCCCTTCGATTCGAGAAGTTTGCCTATCGAGGCGGAAGCGATGCCTTTGCCCAGGCTGGAAACGACCCCTCCGGTTATGAATATGTACTTTGTCATTTACTCCTCGATATTAATACCTCTTTCGCGCGCTCGAGGTCTTCAGGCGTGTCGATGCCTATGGTATCGAACTGCGTCTCGGCGACCTTTATCTTGTAGCCGTTCTCGAGGACGCGCAGCTGCTCCAGCCCTTCTATGTTCTCAAGGGCCGAAACAGGGAGGGTGGTGAACGTGAAAAGGAATTCTTTCGTGAAACCGTAAAGCCCGATGTGCTTGTAAAAAACGACGCTGTCGTGGAAACGCGGGAACGGGATCGGCGAGCGCGAGAAATACAGCGCGTAGCCGTTCTTGTCGGTGACCACTTTCACCACGTTGGGGTTCCTGAGGTCCTCGGGGTCGGTTATCTTCTTCTTAAGCGTAGTCATCAGGATGGCCTTGTCATCAAGGAGCGGCCTGACGATATCGTCTATCATCGACGGGTGCAGGAGAGGCTCATCGGCCTGGATGTTCACGACGACTTTGGTATCGATCGGGTTGACGACCTCCCTCAACCTGTCAGTCCCGGTCTTATGCTCCTTCGCCGTAAGCACTACTTTTCCCCCGAAACGCTCCACCTCTTCTTTTACTTTTTCATCGTCGGTGGCCACTATCAGGTCGTCGAGGGTGGAGGCCCTTTTCGCGTTCTCCCAGACATGTTGTATCACGGTCTTTCCCATCAGGTCGGCGAGGACCTTGCCCTCGAACCTCGTCGCGCCGTATCTTGCCGGTATTATGCCGATAGCATCCATTTCTAAGCCTGCCAGTGGTGGTCTTTTATGCGCGTTTTTAATTCATTCTGCGATGTCGTCGCGACACCGACCTTCCCGACTACTATCCCCCCGGCGAAATTGGAGATATGCGCCGCTTCTATCATCTTCGCCCCGGAACACAATGCCGCCGTGAATGTCGCGATCACCGTATCGCCGGCGCCTGAGACATCGAAGACTTCTTGCGCGACGGTCGGGATATGCGTTATCCTGCCCCCGCGCTCGAAGAGCCTCATCCCCTGTTCGCCCAAAGTGATCAACGCGGCCTGCAATTTTAACTTCCCCAAAAGAGACCGGCCCAACCTGTCCAGGGACGCGTCGTCATCCGCTTTCATGCCGCCCATCGCCTCAGCCTCTTTGCGGTTGGGAGTTATAACGGTCACTCCCTTGTAATATAAAATATGCTCTTCCTTCGGGTCGACGGCGATCACCTTCCTGTGCTTCTTCGCGAGCGGGATCACTTCTTTTAATACGGCCGGCGTCACGACCCCCTTGCCGTAATCCTCTATTATTATCCCGTCAACCTCTTTTATCTTTTCCTTTATGTAATCAGCCAGTTCCCTGCTTACCGAAGGGCTTAAATGGAGGGACCTCTCCCTGTCTATCCTGACGACCTGCTGGTGTCGTGCGACGACCCTCGTCTTCAGCGTCGTCGGCCTCTCCGGGTCCGAGACAACGCCCTCGATGTCGACGCCCTTCTTCCTCAGGATAGTTTCGAGCTGCCTGCCGTGCTCGTCTTTGCCAATCACCCCGGCAAGATATGCCTTTGCCCCTATCGCGCTGATATTGTTCGCTACGTTAGCCGCGCCGCCGGGCATAAGCGACTCGCGGTCGACCAGCACAACCGGCACCGGCGCCTCCGGGGAGATCCTCGAGGAATCGCCCCAGATAAACTCGTCGAGGATAAGGTCGCCGATGACCAGTATCTTCGCGGCCTTGAATTTCGAAATCGTATGCTCTATCTTCGAGAGGTCCCCGTGTTTTAACATGTCAACGCCTTTTCTTTTTTTTAAGGATGGATACGTAATCTTTTATCCCTTTTTCGAGGCTGTACTGCGGTATGAATTTGAGTTCGGCCCTGCTCCGGGACATATCCGCGTGCGTCCTGTCCTGGTAAAAACCGTAAGGGTTTTCGAAATATTCCGGCTGCAGGCTTTTCTTCATCGCCTTATTAAGGGCTTCGATCACCCTGTTGAACGTGTTCGGCGCGCCTGTCCCGACGTTGAATACACCGCTCTTGCCGTATTTCAGCGTTTTCAAATTCGCTCCGACCACATCCTTGACGTATATGAAATCGCGGTACTGCTCGCCCCATTTGAATATCCTCGGGTTCTTGCCGGAAGCCATCTGCAGGTAGAGCTGGTATATCATGCTCGCTGCCTTTTTCTTGTGCGTCTCTCCCGGGCCGTATACGTTGAAATAACGCAGGCCGATCACCGAGAAATCCGGGTTCTCCTTCACGAAGGCCTTCGCGGCCTGTTCCATCCTGACTTTGCTCTCGCCGTAGATGTTCGCGGGAGCGGGCTTGTCGGTCTCCTTCATCGGGACCTTGCCTTTCCCGTAAGTCGCGGCGCTCGAGGCATAGACTATCTTTTTGCAGCCGATGGATTTCGCGTAAATAAGGAGGCGTTTGAAGGCGTCGACGTTCACCGAGAACATCAGGTTCCTGTCGGTCACGGTGGTGTCGGTTATCGCGGCCTCGTGGAATATCGCGTCGCATTCTTTAAGGAATTTCGGGTAATTCGCGTTTCGGATATCGGCATGCATGAAATCGCCCTTGTAGCGGGCGAGGTTCTCCCTCTTGCCCTCCGAAAGGTCGTCCAAGGCGATGACTTTGCCGTGTTTCTGGAGCTCTATTACGAGGTTGGAGCCGATCAATCCGGCGGCCCCGGTAACCAGGAATTTCATTATTGATAACCCCTTGTTCTTACAAAGTTTACCACCAACCCGCCGGGATGTCAATTCATATCCGCGTATCCGCCGCGGCTTGCGCACGCCTCCATCGGAAGTATATGCAGGCCCTTCGACCTTGTGTTCTTGCAGGGACGTTCGCCCATCCCGGCGGATGGGCTCACTCTGCGCTGGCCCTCGCTCTGTCCTCTTCCGTATACGGGCCATCCGGCCCGCTCCGGCCAGCAAAGCCCTGCAATAACACAAAGGTCTACGGGCCGTGTATACGTGTTCAAGGCACGCAAGCCGCGGAAAGTTACGCCTTGAAATATAACGTCCCGCGAAGAGCCGGTTTATGACGCAGTAGATATACGGTTGAGGCGAGTAATAAAGAAAGGCCGAGCGGGACTTAAATTTCAAGGCGAATATTTCTGGGGACATGGCGCAAGCCGCGGCGGACTATTCTTTGGTGAGGAGTTTTTCGGCAGCGGAGAAAACTTCCTCGACGGCGATGGCATCGAGGCATTTGAAGCTGAGCTTGCAGTTGTGCGCGAGGCATTCCTCGCATCCGACATCCTTGTGGATGACGATGTCGTCCGGGCCGACAGGGCCCCACCTCTGC
>JAQTVK010000037.1 GCA_028706795.1 Candidatus Omnitrophota bacterium
CCGCAGCAAGATGCCTCTCGCGCCGGCGGCAAACAGCTTTTCGAGGCCTTCCCGCGGCATCTCCCCGAAACTGATAAATATGAGCGCGGCGGCCCTGCTCTTTATCTCTTTTATTACGGAGGCCAGTTCGGATGCGGAATAACCGGCGTCTTCCCCGCTCTGCAAGACTAACGCCTTGAAGTTAAGGCCGTTTACCGCCTCGCAGGCCGCCTCGACTATCTCGTTATCGCTCATCCGGTAGCGTTTCAGTCCTTTGTTACCGGAAGAGATACCGCAGTAATGGCAGTTCCTGCTGCATTGGTTGGATATCTCGATTATCCCGTGGACGCAACAGGCATTTTTATGGTATTTTTGGCGCAGGAAATTGGCCGCCTTGAATAATATATCCAGCTCTTTCGGGTCATTTAAGCTCAAAAGATAAAGGAGCTCTTCCCCGGCCAGGACTTTCTCCTCAAGCGCCCTGTCTATAATACGGCCGAGCTTTTTGTCTATACTTTTATTCCCGAGGCTGAGACGGGAAATTTTGACATCTAATTCCTGCAGCTCAAAGAACGTCTCTTTCCAGGTCGAGAGGATATCTTCGGCCTCGGTCCTGGGAATCTTCTCTATGACATATCCGCCTTGCGCATAGATATAATCCCCGCGCTTAAGGCCGTCTATCTCATTTATCGCCTTCTTGCGCTGGCCGAAATAATCCACCGTGGCAATATTGGCATCTATCGACTCTACCCTTCCGGGTATCGCATAGCACATTTTGGCCTACTCGCAATCAAAAGACACAAGTCTTAATTCCCTCATGGGGCTCTTCTCTATTTCTATCCTGGCGCCTTCCAATATGGTACCCTTGCCCTTCTCTTCAAAAAAGAACTTCAAGACATCCTCATTTATCTCGGTAAAATCGCCCATCTTCAGGTATACCTTGGTAATTTTTTTAGCGTTTTGTTCGCGCCCGAGCCTGAGCAGGTCCTCAAAGATATCTTTCATCAAATGCATCTCATGCACCGGAAAACTCCTTTTTTATCTTCGATATCAGGTTATCGGCCGCGGCCTTGACTTCGGGAGAAAGGCATTCGCCGTGGCTTACTTCTTTGGGTTGTATCCCGATAAATCTTATCTCCGAACCGGTATCTTCCTTCAGGATATGGTATACCACCTTCAGGGGTATGGCGTGCGTGGACAGCGAAGTTTCCGGGATATCTCTCTCGCTTATTATCCTCGTCTCTCCCGGTTCTCCCCCGAAATCCGCGGCGTCTATTATGACGATCCTTCCGGGCCTGAGCCCGGCGGCCTTTTCTATGAAATTCTCGGGATTATAGCCCGCGTCCAGGACGGCAAGTTTTCCGGTATTCTTAAGATAAGAAGCTATATAGGGCCCTACGCCGTCGTCTGAACGGAGCGTATTTCCTACGCAAATTATTACGGTTAGGGCGACGACTGGCTTTAAAAGACTGTCTATCTCAGCGGTTGATAAATTTGACATTTAAAAAATGGGCGGAGCAGGAGATGCACGGGTCGTAAGCCCTGACGAGCATCTCCATGGCAAGGGTGATCTCTTCGTCTTTCCTGTCGAGGATCTCGGGGACGAGCTTTCTCATATCGTGCTCGATATTGTTAAGGTTCTGGCCCGTGGGGATGACGCAGTTGGCGTTCACGATCTTTCCGTTCTTGTCTATCTCGTAATTGTGGAAAAGTATCCCGCGCGGGACTTCGACAGCCCCTACGCCGGACCCTGCCCTTACCGGGATAGTCCCCTTCTCATTTAGGCCGACGACGACCGCCTCTTCCTGTTTGACGCCCTTCTCCTTAAAATATTCAAGGATAGAGATCGACTCTTCCAGGCAATGGACACATTCGACCGCCTGCGCCGCCGTGTTAAGGAAAGGATTGGTGGTTACGGGCTTGAGTTTAAGCGATTCGGCGGC
Organism: Candidatus Omnitrophota bacterium; assembly: GCA_028706795.1. Classification (GTDB taxonomy): domain Bacteria; phylum Omnitrophota; class Gorgyraeia; order Pluralincolimonadales; family Pluralincolimonadaceae; genus Pluralincolimonas. Next base: position 1,923 of record JAQTVK010000037.1, read on the forward strand.
CTTTTTCGCTTTCGGATGGAGCTTATTATAATTGAGGTTCAGGCGCGCCAAAGCGCCCACCATATAGGATTCGCGGCTGGCTTTTGTATGCTTCGCGCTGGAATGCGGGACAACGAACTCATTAGTTATTTTAAGGTAATCTTTCTTGGGCATCCGCAGGCCGTCGGTGGAACCGATATCCCCTTCGAGCAAGGGGTACTCGTCGCTATCGTTGACGAGCGCTACGTATTCGGTATCCCTTTCAAACTCGGGGAATTTCAGCGCCGAGAGCAGTTCCAGCGTGGCTTCCATATCCGGCCGAAGTCCCTCGAGTATGTCCAGCATCGCGTCGAGGTCTTTTTCCTTGGGCAGCTTGGTAAATCCGCCGACGATCGCGGATATGGGATGGACGTGCCTTCCGACAAGTATATCGCAGACGTCGTTGAAGGCCTTCTTCATGCGCAGGGCGCGGCGGACGACCTTATTGTGCGTCTCTATCAGCGGAACAAAACTCTTTACCCCCAATAGGTCCGGTGCGACCAGCAGGTATATGTGGAGGATATGGCTGTCGAGCATCTCCTGATGCAAAAGGAGCTTGCGCAACCTTATAGTCTGTTCGCTGGGCTTAAAACCGAGGGCATCCTCGCCTGCCTGTATTGAGGCGAGCGTGTGGCCGCAGGCGCATATGCCGCATATCCTTGAGGTAATATGCTGGGCCTCGAAGATCGACCTGCCCCTTAGCATCCCTTCGAAGAAACGCGGCGATTCCACGATGTCGAGGCGGCAGTCGTCAAGCTTGCCGTCTTTTACGTTCACGACTATATTCCCGTGCCCCTCGACGCGGGTCAGGTATTCTACGTTTACTTTGACGTTCCTGCTCATTTTTTGGGCTTCTCTTCCTCTAATTCCCGCGGTTTATTGTACATATCCACCTTGTTTACGACCCAATCAAGCGGGATCTTGTATTTCTGCAGGATATCCATCTGCCCGTTCTTCGCCGGGTTCGATACCATGCCCCTGCACCCGTAGCATATATTGCCGTTATTTATGCACCATGAATTGCAGCCGGCCTTTGTGACCGGGCCGAGGCAGGTGATCCCTTTATCATACATGCAGATGTTCTCGTTCAATTTGCATTCTACGCACACCGCGTAATCCGGCACCTCGTAAGGGATGCCCTGCAAAGCGGCCTTCAAGACCTTTATTACCTCCGGCGGATAGACCGGGCAGTTATTAATAAAATAATCGACTTTTATCACCTGGTGCACGGCGCGCGTCGGTATGGTCGAAAAATGTTTGGCCCCGTCCTTATAGACGTATTTCTTTATCTCCTCGAGGTCGAACTTGTTCTTCATGCCGTTTATGCCGCCGATGGTGGCGCAGGAACCGTAGGCTATCACGACCTTGGCCTTCTCCCTTATCTTCTTTACGCGCTCGACATCGTGGTCGGTGGTGATACTGCCTTCTATTATCGCGATATCGTAATCCTCGGAGCGCTCCGACATTACCTCGCGGAAAGTGACGACGTCTACCAGGTTAAGGATATCAAGGAGCGCCTCGCCGAAGTTGGCCATCTGCAGCTGGCATCCTTCGCAGCAGGTGAAATCGAAAAACGCTACCCTGGGTTTCATGGCTATAGCGCCTCTTTCTTGTCTTTGATCTGGTCGTATGTAAAGACCGGGCCGTCCTTGCAGCAGTAATAATTCTGTATCTGGCAATGCCCGCATTTGCCCACGCCGCATTTCATGTGCCTCTCGAGAGAGACGAGTATCTGCCTTTCGGGAATATTCTTCTTGAGCAATTCTATTATGACGAATTTATACATGATGGGAGGCCCGACCACTACTCCGAATGTGCGCTCCGGGTCCAGCGTTACGCCGGGTATAAGCGAAGTGATGAGGCCGACATTGCCCTTCCATTCCGGGTCGGCGCGGTCAACTGTGCAGCTGAAATTCACGTCCAGCCTTTTGCTCCATTCGTCCACCTCTTCGCCAAAGAGCATATCCTGCGGCGTTTTGCAGCCGAGGAGGATATCGACTTTCCCGAAATCTCTCCTGTTATCTATTACGAAATTAATAAGGGAGCGCAGCGGGACGATGCCTAAGCCGCCGGCGACAAATATCAGGTCGTTGCCCTCGAGTATCTGCGTCGGGAAACCTTTGCCGAACGGGCCGCGTATGCCTACCGTATCCGAGGTCTCGAGGGTGTGCAGGACCCCGGTAACTTTCCCGGCCTTCCTGACGACAAGTTCGAAACTGCCCCTTTTAGTGGGCGATGAAGAGATCGATATCGGCGCTTCTCCCACGCCCGGTACAGATACCATGACAAACTGGCCCGGCTCGTGTTCCAGGTTCTCTCCGCCGGGAAGGGCTATCTCGAAGTATTTCTCCAGCTTCGTCATCTGCTTCGTCCGCAGGATCTTGCCGGTCTTTACCAGGTATTCGGAATCGGTCAGTTTGGCTTTTTTCATTTCTTGTATTTCTGTTCAGCCGCTAGGGCGTTGACAGTCTCTTTCAGGCTTATCTTGGCCATGCATGTCCTTGTGCACCTGCCGCACCCCGTGCAGAAGTACCTGCTGTAGCGTTCGGCCGGATATCTGAACTTCCTGAAATAGCGGTGGCGCTGGCGCATTCCCCTTGTCTTGCGGAAATTCTCTCCGCCGGCCACTTTGGCGAAAGGTTCGGTCTGGCAGGAATCCCACCTTCTCGTCCTGTCGCCTGTATTAAGATCGAGGTTTATATTGTCTAAGATATCGAAACAGTAACACGTAGGGCATACGGCCGTGCAATTGCCGCATGCGACGCAGCGTTTGTCGAGGTCTTCCCACACCTTGCTCTCAAAGGCTTTATCGTTGAAGAGGGTCACGAGGTCCTTATGCTTGACATTGACCTCTTCCTTGAAGATCTCCCTCTTTCTCGCCCTGATCGCTTCCAGCTTGTTAAGGTGCTCCTGGTCGTTGGGGATGAAGAGCCTCGTCTTTTCGACGATCTCCTCGCCGAGGCCGGTATTTACATGGACGATGAAGCTGTCGTCGAGCTCGGTGAAGAAGAGGTCGTATCCGCCGTTAGGGAGGTGGTTGTCGACCACCTTACAGCTGGCGTACTGGTCGCAATAATCGTTGCATTCGAGGCCTATGATGACCAGCTTGTTCTTCCGGACGAGGTAATTTATATCCTTCGGCTTATCGGAGAAGACTATGTTCAGGCACTGTATCCCGGCAAGGTCGCAGGTGTGGACGCCGAATATCACCATCTTCTCGTATTCCAGGATCGCCTCGACGGAATTTTCGGCCTTATTGAATTCGGTCAGTTTCTCCCTTTGCGGCATGAAATATTTCTTGGGGGGCAGGACGGTGGGGATATACTTCAGGGTGATCTCCTTGCCGGATTTGACCTCAGCGAAAGAGAAGCTGTTGTAGCCGCGGGAGACAGGGGCTACAACTTTCTCTATCTGAGCCAGCGAAGATATAAAATCGTCAAAATTTGCTTTTTTTAAGAGGAGATATCGCATGGGTAAATTTCAAGTAATATAACACCAAATCCGTGAAATGTCACTAAAAATCTGTCCCGCGAAGGAAGGAAAGCGGCCTAAACGTTGAATCTTATGTTTATTATATCCCCGTCTTCCACTATATAGTCTTTGCCCTTAAGGGAAAGCTTCCCGGCTTCTTTGACCTTCTCCTCGCTGCCCAGGGCAGTGAGGTCCGCGAATTTGATGACCTCGGCGCGGATAAAGCCCTTCTGCAGGTCGGAGTGTATAGCGCCGGCCGCCTCGGGCGCCGATGAGTTGCGTTTTACCGGCCACTGCCGGACCTCGTCCTCGCCTACCGTGAAAAACGATATGAGGTTGAGCGCCTGTATGCAAAGGCGGCTGAGCATATTTATCGCCGGCTCCTCTATCCCGAGCGCGGAAAGGAACTCCTGCTGCTCCTTCTCCGTCTCAAGGGAGGCGATCTCAGACTCGACCTTGGCCGAGACGAGCATAACCTCTATCTTCAAATGTTCATATCTTTTCTTCAGGTCGTCCAGCAGCGCTTTGTTCTTCAGGTCGTCTTCCGAGACATTTATCGCCAGTATCATCTCCTTTAATGTCACGAAAGGATAACTGGCAATTATCCTCTTCTCCTCGGGCTTAAGCTCTAGCAGCCTGAGGGGCAGTTCTTTTTCTATGTGGGCTTTTACGCGCGCCACGACCTCCCTCTCCTTCGACTTGGCCTCGTCTTTGGCTTTCCTGAGGTCCAGGTCCAGCTTCTCGAGGCGTTTCTCCGCGAATATCAGGTCGTGGAGGATGAGTTCGGAATTGACGCTGTCTATATCGCGCTTGGGATCGACCGTGCCGTTTATGTGGTAGACCGAATCGTCCTTAAAAGCCCTTACCACATGGCATAAGGCGTCGGTCTCGGCGATGTCCTTGAAGATGTCGCCCTTGGTTATGGCGTCTTTCTCTATCTTCGGGAGGAGCTCTATATCTATCCTTGCCCTTACCTGTTTCTTGGGCTTATAGAGCGCGACGAGCTTGTCGTAACGGGGGTCCTTGATCTCGGCAATGCTCTTGATGTTCTTGCCTGAGGCAAGGTCCTTCTCCGAGATCTTGTGGCCGGTCAGGAGTTCGAATAAGGTCTTCTTACCGGTCTGGGGCAGGCCTACAATACCGATCTTCATAGGTAGGGATTATATCTTAAAGAGGCGCGGAAGACAACCACGAAAACTTGCGGTTGTTCCACTTCCACTCTTTTACGATAAAATATCCCATAAAACGGAGCATGCCGTTCCTGAAATTCATCCTCATGAGCAGGGAAACCGCCCTCCATATCGAATAATACTTGGTGTAGGCCTTAAGGACGCTCAGCTGCAGCTCCCTGGCGGATATGAGTTTGGGTTTAAAGACTATATGCTGGCCGTCGTAGAGGTTCCAGTCTTTGGTGAATATCCGTTTCTGGGATTCCAGGTCGCGATAGACCTTCGTTCCAGGGAAAGGCGTCAATACCATCATCTGGATAGTGTCTATCTTCTGTTTCACCGCGAACCTGAGTGTCTCCCATACGGTCTTTATGCTGTCGTCATCGCCGCCCAGGACGAACATCCCGTGGACCTTGATATTCCTCCTATGGAACGCGCGGATGGCGTCTATGATCTGCGTCACCGTCTGCTTTTTGTCGTAGGCGGCAAGGGTCTTCTCGTTCACCGACTCGATACCCACACATACGGCGATGCACCCGGCCTTGGACATGAGCTGGAGCATACGGTCGTCCCTGGTGACATCGCAGCGGACCTGGCATGTCCAGTTCCTTATGTTGTTCTTGACCAGGAGGTCGAGCAGTTTGTATGTGCGCGAAGGTTTTGCCGCAAAATTGTCGTCGCAGAAAAAGACCGACTTCTTGTTGCTGGCCTTTAGCTCGCCCATTACGTTCTCGGCGCTCCTGAAACGGTACTCGCGCCCGAACATCTTCGTGACTGAACAGAAACTGCAGTCGTAAGGGCAGCCCCTCGACGTCGAGATGGGCCTCGCCAGCGAGCGCGACTTGTCGCCTTGTATCAATGAAAAATCCGGGTACGGGAGGGCATCGAGGTCCTTTACCGGCCTCCCCTTTACGATCGGCTCGGCGATCCTTCCTTCGGCAATATCAACGATGACCTCTTCGGCCTCGCCGACGACGACCTGCCTGGCGTATTTTATGGCTTCTTCGGGAATGAGGCTCGCGTGTACCCCGCCCATTATCACTTTTTCCCTGGGGAATTGGGCGGCTATCTCGTATCCGCGTTTCGCGGTCGAGGTCAGGATCGAGATCCCTACCAGGTCCGCTTCCAGCTTGGAGTAATCCGGCTTGAATATATCCTCATTATATATCTCGACCTCATGCCCCCGGGCTTTAAGTATAGTCCCCAGATATATAGGCCCCAATAAAGGCATGGATACCTTGCTGTATAC
>JAQTVK010000038.1 GCA_028706795.1 Candidatus Omnitrophota bacterium
GCTCTTCCGATCTCGTGGGACGTCAAAAAGGACCGGAACGGCGCCTCGCTAGAGGAACCCGACCAGGCGAAAGCGGCCATATACAGGAACATGACGCACGAGATAATGAACTTCAAGGGTTATGATATCGGCGGTTTCGCGTTCCACCTCGGCGAGACTTCGCAGGAGTCGCTTACGTGGTGGAACATAAACCACAAACTCCTGAAGAAGGCTTCTTACTGGGAATTATACAAGATCTATACGGCAAGCAGGCCGCTTAACCTTCCTCCCCGGATAACAACGTTGAAGTTGAGCAAGACAAAGAATATCGCCCCGGGGGAGACTGTCGATATCACAGCCAAAGCCGCCGACGCCGACAGCAACCCGCTCGATTATTCCTTCGTCGTATCGACGGCGCAGGAAGGGATACTGCAGTATTATGTCAACGAGGAGGTGCCGGTCAAGTTCGAGAATGTCGGGGCGAGGTTCAGGATGACCGCGCCCGCCGCCAAGGGGCTCTACAGGTTTTATCTTATCGTAAACGACGGGAACGGGAACGCCGCCTCCGCCAACAGGTCGTTCAGGGTCGAATAGGAAGAGATGGCCGAAAAAAAAGAGGATATAAAGGACCTCTCGCTCGACGAGCTTAAGTCGCGTATCCGCAGCCTTAATGAGCCTCCTTACAGGGCGGAACAGGTATTCGAATGGATATACAAGAAAGGGGCCAGGTCATTCGGTTCGATGACAGACCTGCCAGCTAAACTTCGCGACTACTTTACGAATAAATTTTTCATTACCGGTCCCGAAATAATAAAAAAGCAGGTCTCCAGGTCGGACGGGACGCGGAAATATCTTTTCAAATTAAATGACGGCGAGACAGTCGAGGGCGTCCTTATCCCGGCCAAAGACAGGCAGACCATATGCCTCTCGTCGCAGGCAGGATGCGCCTTCGGATGTTATTTCTGCGCGAGCGGGCTGCTCGGGTTCAAGAGGGACCTTCGCTGCGGAGAGATACTCGACCAGGCGCTTGCCATACAGGATGATATAGGGGAGGCCAAAGCCCCTGCGGGGTCCAAGGGCCCTGCGGGGTCTAAACGTATAACCAATGTGGTGATGATGGGCACCGGTGAGCCGCTAACCAATTATGATAACGTCATCAAGGCCATCGGGATAATGAATTCCCCTCAGGGGCTGGGTATCGGGGCGAGGAAGATAACCGTTTCGACCGCAGGATACATCCCCGGGATGAAGAGGTACATGCAGGAAAAAGGGCAGTTCGAGCTTTCCGTTTCGCTGCACGCCGCAGACGACATAAAACGATCGAGGCTTATGCCGATAAACAAAAAATACCCGCTCTCCGAGCTGATTGCAGTATGCCGCGAATACACCAAAGAGAAAGGAAGGATAATAACCTTCGAATATATCCTTATCAAGGACGTCAATTCTTCGCCTACCGACGCGCAAAATCTCGCTAAACTGCTGAAGGGGCTTAACTGCAAGGTCAACCTCATCCCGTTCAATGCGGTCCCTGATTTTAAATTTGCCCCGCCTTCTAATAAGGATGTCGAAAATTTCCAGGAGATACTTGAGAAAGCCGGGATCAGCTCTACCATAAGGTCGCAGAGGGGCGCCGATATCGACGCCGCCTGCGGGCAATTGCGTCTGCGTGAAGCGGAAGAGGAGAAATGCTGAACAGGAATAGGATCATAGCCTTCTTTGCCGTCATCCTGCTTTTTGCGAAAGGCCTTTGTTTTTCCGAAGAAGAGAAGAAGTGGCAGCCGTATTATTTCGGTTCGGCCACGGCCGGAGGGCTGGTCGCTGAAAACGACGAGGGCATCATCCTTTCCCTGGATAAGGCCGGAGCGTTCGGTGTCTACAATCCCAGCAAGTTCGGCGGGAATTTTGACGCGCAGGCCAGGATAAAGGCGGGAAAGGGCGTCTGCGGGATGATATTATTCAAGGACAACGGCGGCAAGCCCGACCCGTCAAACTTCATCGGCATTGAGAGGAAAGAGGACGAAAGCGGCAATAAGACGGTGAGGGTCTTCGCGATAAAGGACGGCCGGGACTTTACGCGGGAGGGCGCAGAATGGAACCCGCGTTTCGAGGCGGTACTGAATAATGAGTCGTTCGGCTTCGAGGCGAAGGCGCTGCGGATACTCGAGGACGAGAAGGCGAAGTGCCTGCATTTTTATTATAAATATGAGAGGAAGATCGACGGAGAGAAGAAGGAAGGGTGGCTGGAGTTCTCGACGGTTCCCGATTGGGACAATAAGCCGTTCTATTTTTATCCTTACGTGAAAAGCAACGGTGATTTTACATCGAAAGCGGTCTTTATGGAACCTATGGTCATGCTGACGCCGGCTGATGACAGATCCGACAAAGAGACGGGGTTCAGGGCGGTAAGGCGCGATTATACTTTTTCGGGATTCTCCGGGGACGCGATCGTCGTCACTTTCGACAAGGAGTTCCCGTTTTACGATAGGTCAAAATTTGTCTTCTGGAGCGAAGCGGAATATATACCCTGGTGGCATATAGACGACAAATGCGCGGTATACTATGAATTCTGCGAGATATGGGGCGGCGGGACCGAGGGCTGCGACGAGCCGATGGGCGACCGGCTGCTGCGCTGGACCAAGGCGGATATCATCGAGTCGAACAAGGCGCGCGTGATAGTTCATTGGCGTTATGTGCTGGCGGACCCGGAATACAAATGGTGGAGCCTGGACCCGGTCGAAAAGCCTTACGTGGACGAGTGGTATTGTTTTTATCCAGACGGGACCGGAATAAGGAAAGTCACATATACGCCGGTTACCACCTCGAAATACGAGACCGAATGGAACGAAATATCGGAGCTGACCGTCATAAAGCGCGGCGGCATAAAGCCATCGGAGGTGATAGAACAGAAAGCGGTATCGATATTCAATCTCGACGGGAAGAAGGTCGATTATTCATGGGACCTCTCCAAGAGAGCAGAGCCGGCGAAAAGGGACGACGTGACCAAGAACTGGCCCGAGGCGATATGCCGCATAAACCTCAAGGAGAGGCCGGCCGTCTTCGAGGTCTTCGCTCAGGGCGAGGACGCTTACAAGAAGACTTTCCCGGAACCGTTCAAGGGGTGGTGGGGGCATTACGGCGAAGATTGGGCTTTCGAGATGCGCGGCCAGAAGGAATACGATGGAGATTTCGGGGTGTTCTCGCACTGGCCTATAAGCAAGATGCCGTATGAGGAACCGGACAAGACATTCGGCAGGTATCTGCGCGAGCCGGGCCATATATCGCTGCTGCCGGTACCCGGCCACCCTAAGGTCAAAGGCCCGACGACGTGGGCGATGCTCGTGGGCATGAGCAAGCCGTGGGATGACCAGGATGTCCGCGACAAGACTTCGTCGTGGCTTTATCCCGGCGACATCAGCATGATAGACGAGAACGCGAAATTCATAGAGAATGATTATTATCAGCGCGCCCTGGTATTCGAGACGGACAAACTCAACCGCGGCTGCCAGTTCACCATGTATCCGAAGATCGTCTCATCCGTCGTCGTGAACCCCGTATTCATCGTAAAGAACTGGGGCAATAACCCTGTCTCAGTCAAGATGAACGGCAAACCGCTCAAAGAAGACCTCGACTACCGCTGCGCCATTGAAGGCGACTCCGCCGTCATTTGGGTCAAGTCCAAATTCTCCGGCCAAACTACGTTCTTGATAAAGTAATATGCCTTGACGCAACTCGTTTATTTTCCTATAATAAAGACTCACTATGTTCACTAAAAAACCGCATTCCACATCGGAGATCGCGAGGCTCACGCATCCCAAGCAGATCGTTGGGGTTGCGACAAAAGCCGGCTTAAATGCCGACGAGCTCGAGCTTTACGGCAATTTTAAGGCCAAGATCACGCTAAGCGTCCTTCAGAGGTTGAAGCAGCGCCCTGACGGGAAACTTATCCTTGTCACGGCCATGACCCCGACTAAGCACGGCGAAGGTAAGACCTGCATCTCGATAGGCCTGACCCAGGCGCTTGGCCGGCTGAAAAAACGCGTCATCTTATGCCTTCGCGAACCGTCGCTTGGCCCTGCATTAGGGTTTAAGGGCGGCGGCTGCGGCGGCGGATACGCGCAGGTACTGCCGATGGAGGATATCAATCTCCATTTCACGGGAGATATACACGCGGTCACGGCGGCGCACAATCTTTTGAGCGCCGTCATAGATAACCATTTAGCTAAGGGGAACGAATTAAAGCTAGACCCGAAGAGGATAATCTGGCGCAGGACGATAGATCTTTGCGACAGGAGTTTGCGCGAGGTGCAGGTCGGCATTGCCGAGGGAGCGGTAAAGAGGCGCGAAGGTTTCGATATCACCGCCGCCTCGGAGATAATGGCGTGCCTGGCGCTTACTAACGGCTACAAAGACCTGAAGGAGAGGCTCGGGAAGATAATAATCGGTTTTACGAACAAGGGCAGGCCCGTCACCGCGTCCGAATTGAAGGCCGTCGGGGCGATAGCCGCCATCTTAAAGGACGCGATAAAGCCCAATATGGCGCAGACGCTCGAGGGCCAGCCGGCACTCATCCATATGGGGCCGTTCGGGAATATCGCACACGGCACGAACAGTATCCTTGCCACGCAGATGGCGCTCAAGCTCGCCGATTACGCCGTAGTCGAGACCGGTTTCGGCACTGACCTGGGTTTCGAGAAGTTCTGCGATGTGGTGACGCGGCAGGGGAAATTCAGGCCCGACTGCGCTGTAGTTGTCGCGAGCGCGCGCGCATTAAAAGCGCACGGCGGAGTGGCGGAAGCGGACCTCGAGAATGAGGATCTGCCAGCGTTGAACAACGGCCTGCCGAACCTCGAACGGCATATCGAGAACGTCAAGAAGTTCGGGATCTGGCCGGTCGTGGCGATAAACAGGTTCCCGAAAGATTCCGAGAACGAATTGAACAGGATAAAAGAATTTTGCAGGAGCAAGGGTGTCCTTGCCGAGATAGCGGAAGTGGTCGCCAAAGGCGGTGAGGCCGGCGAGAAGCTCGCGCAGGCGGTCATCGCGACGATGCAGGAGCATCCCTCAAAATTCAAGCCGCTTTACGACACGAGCCTTCCGATAAAGGAGAAGATAGAGAAGATCGCCACCGAGATATACGGGGCGGAGGGCGTAGTATACGTCGGGACATCCGAAGACGACATAAATTTCCTTACCGAGAACAATTACGATGAGCTCCCGGTGAATATGGCCAGGACCCACCTGTCGTTTACCGACGACCCGAAAGTGAAAGGCGCCCCGGCTGGGTGGCGGCTCAAGGTCAAAGAGGTGAAGGTATCGGCAGGCGCGGGTTTTTTGGTCGCGTTGACCGGTGAGATGAACCTGATGCCCGGGATGCCGAGGGTCCCGCTCGCCGAGCGAGTGGATGTGGATAACGACGGGAATATAACGGGGTTATTCTGATGATCAAGATAAGCCAAAAGAACAGGATAGATCTTTTTGTAAAAGAGCTGGGGGAGAGAAAGCCTTCGCCCGGCGGCGGCGCGGCCGCTGCTCTGACCGGCGCCCTCGGGGCCGCGCTGATCATAAAGGTCGCGAATTTTACCATGGGCAAAAAGAAATATAAAAGATACGACAAGGAAGCCAGGACAATAGCAAAAAAAGCCGAGGCGTTGAGGAATAAATTAAGCGCATATATAGAAAAGGACGCCAGGAGATATAGCGAATATGCGAGGACCAGAAGCAGGGCTGCGATGCAAAAGGCCTCGGATTGCGCGGGCGAAATATCGGCGTTTTCCGAGGAGGGCGTGAGGATATGCATGAGGCTCAAAAAAATAGCGAATAGGAACCTAAAGGGAGATATGGCAGCAGCGGAATTATTTTTACGTGCGGCGGTTAAAGCAGCGGGCAAGCTTGTAAAACAAAAAAAGAAGAGGTGGGTCGTCAGATGACGGCTAAGGTGCTGGACGGCAAAGTTCTTGCTTCAAAATTGAAAGCGCAAGTGAAGCGCGAGGTGGCCGCCATAAAGAAAAAATACGGCAGGGTGCCCATGCTCTCGGTCATACAGGTGGGCGTGCACAAGCCGGCGACGATCTACATAAATTCACAGGAGAAACTGGCTAAGGAACTAGGCATAAGATACAGGAAGGTCGGTTTAAGCGCCTCAGTTTCCCAGGACGAGCTTATACGCGCGATAAAGAAATTGAACAGGGACAAGGCGACGACCGCCATAATGCTGGGCTTGCCGCTGCCGAAGACGATAAACCTCAAACAGACCATATTCTATATAGACCCGTCCAAGAACGTCGAAAGGGTCAACCCGACGGCCTCGGCGGTCATGGAGATAATAAGGTCTACCGGGATAAGCCTCTTCGGCAGGGAAGCCGTCGTTGTGGGGCATGGCGAATTGGTCGGCAAACCCATAGCGATGTCTTTGCTGGATAAACTGGCTACCGTGACGGTCTGCCACATCGGCACGGCTACCCGGGGCAGCCTTAAGGACCATATCTCGCGCGCAGAGATACTTGTCGTCGCGGTCGGGAAACCGAACCTGATAAAAGGCGGCTGGATAAAGAAAGGCGCCATCGTGGTCGATGTCGGCATAACCAAGGTAGGCGGCAGGATAGTCGGCGATGTTGAATTCGAGACGGCAAAAAGGCGCGCGGGTTTCATAACCCCTGTCCCCGGAGGGGTCGGGCCGCTTACCGTGATAATGTCGATGTGCAATTGCATCGCGCTCTTTAAGGAGCAGATGAAAAGATGATAATCACAAAACAGAAACCTATAGATGAGATACTCAAATATCTTGAAGGCACGAAGAACATCTTCATAGCCGGCTGCGCCCAGTGCGCGGCCGTCTGCAAGACCGGCGGAGAGGATGAAGTAAAGAAGATGGGAGAGATCCTCAAAGGGCACGGCAAGAATGTCACGGCCATAGAGGTCTGGGACCCGCCGTGCCATCTGCTCGAGGTTAAGAAACGGGCGCGCGACAGCAAAGAGGCGCTCGATAAGGCCGATGTGATACTTTCGATGAGCTGCGGCGACGGTTGTTTCACGATATTCCACGGGACCGGCATGAAGGTGATCCCGGCGACCGATACGTTATTCTTGGGCGAGGCAGAGAGGGCCGGCCATTTCGCCGAGGCGTGTTCGCTCTGCGGCGATTGCACGTTATTCATGACCGGCGGTTACTGCCCGAATACTTTCTGCCCCAAGGGGCTGCAGAACGGGCCCTGCGGCGGCGTCAAGGACGGCAAATGCGAAGTGAGCCCGGATATCGACTGCGGCTGGCTATTGATATATAACCGCCTCAAGGACCTCGGGGAACTTGATAAGATGAAAAAAGTCCATCCGCCGAAGGACCATTCCAAATCGATAAAGCCTCGCAAGGTCGTGGTGGACGCAACGAAGAAAAGGATATAGATGACCTTAAAAGAAAAGATAAAAAATAAGAAGTTCATTATAACGAGCGAGATAGGCCCGCCAAAGGGGATTGACGTCAAAACTATCCTTGAGGAGGCGCGCCTTCTCAAGGGCAAGGTCGACGCGGTCAACGTGACGGATTCGCAGAGCGCGGTAATGAAACTCGGTTCGCTCGCCGTCAGCCGGCTTTTAAGGGAAGAGGGCGTGGAGCCCGTATACCAATTGACCTGCCGCGACCGCAACAGGATCGCGCTGCAGTCCGATGCTTTGTCCGCTGCCACGCTCGGCATAGAGAATATCCTGGTTTTGACCGGCGACCACCCGTCGCGCGGCGACCATCCGGAAGCGAAGCCCGTATTCGACCTCGACTCTGTCCAGTTGATCGAGACCTTGAGGAAGCTCGAGAGCGGGAAGGACC
>JAQTVK010000039.1 GCA_028706795.1 Candidatus Omnitrophota bacterium
AGCTTGAACAGGCGATAGAAGTCGGCCACGTCTTCAAACTCGGTACCAAATATTCCAAGAGCATGTCTGCCAAGTTCCTCGACGAGGACGGCAAGGAAAAGATCCCGGTGATGGGTTGCTACGGCATCGGCGTAAACCGTATCATCGCCGCACTCATCGAGCAGAGCCACGACAAGGACGGCATCATCTGGTGCCCCTCGATAGCGCCCTACGCAGTCGCAATACTTCCGCTTAACACCGCACATCCAGCATCGATGGAGTCAGCCGAGAAGATATACGCCGAGTTGGCCTCCGCCGGAATCGAATGCATCCTCGACGACCGCCCCGAACGCGCCGGCGTAAAGTTCAAAGACTCCGACCTCATCGGCTTCCCGATACAAATAATCATAGGTGAAAAAAGGATTGCCGCCGGCGAAGTAGAGATCAAAGACCGCAAAACCAAAGAAGTTAAAGTTGTTAAAATAGACAGGGCGTCTCAGGCAGCTAAAGAATTCTTGTCATTGTGAACGTAGCGAAGTAATTTAAAAAAGGAGCGGGGAATGGGTATATTAGCCATCTTTTTGTCACTGGGAAATATAGTCGTTGCTTTGGTTAATATACGCGCTATCAAATGCTTAAAGTCGGTAGATTATACTAAAGTATTTTATGGTGCACCATTTAACAATCCTGGAGAAAAAGAACAAGAGAAAGGAAAAGAAAAATCTGCCTTTGATTACCAGCTTATAAGCAACATTATTTTGATAGTTCTCAATTTAGCTTTTATTATAGGTGTCATTAGCAATAAAATCAGACTATAATTAAGGCACCGGCATGCCCCCACCCTACGTCAAAACCATAAGAGAAGAGATCCTCTACGAATACGCCAAGCTCATATCCCGCAGTAAAATTGCTATTTGACCTTTTCCGGACGCGTGGTACACTTGATATAAAGTAAAATGACAATGGGAAAGATAATATCTGCGGCAATAGGGATCGGTTATATCCTTCTCGCATATTTAGTGGACGGGACAGAGTCGGCGTTCAAAACTATTGCATTTCTCATCATCCCGCTCGGATTCATTTGGTTCAGCGAGGCGATAGGCAACTATACCGGGCCGGTAACGCGGGCAGCCCCATTTACTAATAAAACCCCGGCATTTTTAATCGCGTTTGCGGGATGGGTAGTTCTTTTGCTGCCAGCCGTAATTGGGTTGTTTTTAAGTTTTCGGCTAAAATAGGAGGCAAACATGACCGACTCACAGTTATTCCAGTTGATGGGCGTTGTTTATACGGCGGCAGGGCTCGGGATGCTCATCAATCCCGACTATTATAAGAAGATAGTCGATTCCTTTGATAATAATCCCGCGCTGATCTATATCACGTCGTTGATAATGATCGTGGCGGGGTTTGTCCTTGTGACCTTCCATAATGTTTGGGTCGCGGGCTGGCCGGTGATAATCACCATCGTCGGTTACGCTATCCTTATAAAGGCGGTTGCCATTCTCCTCTTCCCGAGGGAATTAATGAAGTTTTCAAAGGAACTGGCGAGAAAGGTCAAGAACATCCGGCTCTACGCCGTGATCGCCTTGGCGGTCGGCCTCGGGCTGGCGTATCTTGGGTTTGTCAAATGATGGCCGCCAAACCCGACATAATAGGCCGCGAAGAGATCGAGGCGCTACAGGCGCAGGTCAAGTTCCTGGCCCTTAAGGACGGCCGGAAGATCTCGTTTTTCGAATACGGCGACCCCGCCGGAAAGCCGATCGTCTTCTGCCACGGGACCGGTTCCCATGTCCACGTCATGCTCCTGCACCATTCGGCTAAACGGCATAACTTCCGTATTATTGTGCCGGACCGTCCGGGGATAGGCCAGTCGGATTACCAGCGCGGCCGTAAATTGCCCGATGGGGCGGCCGATATCGCGGCCCTCGCGGACTATCTCGGCATCGCGAAATTCGGCGTAATGGGGATCTCTGGAGGCGGGCCGACAGTATTGGCGTGTGCTTATGCTTTGGCAGACCGTCTTTTATTCGCCGTTGACCTTGCCGGAGCGGTCCCGCTCTATACCGACCCTCAGGCGCTCAGCAAATTGGGGACCATGGACCGTTTTTACGCGAAAATCGGCGCAAAACTCCCGCTATGGCTCTTCCAGATACCCTTCTCGCTCCTTGGGTTTCAGCAGAAGGTCATGAAAAATCCCCAGGCGTTCGTCAAGATGATGGGCTCGAGCATGTGCCCGGCCGATTCGGAATTATTCGTCATTCCGGAAATGGCTTATATTTTCATGCGGGATTTCCAGGAATTGTTCCGGCAGGGGGCGAAAGGGGCGGCCTTCGACGCGCAGCTGATCTACCTCGATTGGGGTTTTGACCTGCGTAATATAAAGACGCACGTAGAGATACGCCAGGGGACTGAGGACCGCTGGATCCCCCCGATGTTCAGCGAATACCTGTCAAAAATCCTTCCCGATTCGAAACTTAATTTGATACCCGGGCAGGGGCATTTTTACCATATGGCTTACGCCGATGATACGCTTGATGCCGTGAGCCGGCTTATCTAAAAATCCCCTTGACACCATAGCTTTGCCGTAGTATACTAACTTTACATTTAGCACCACTTTTTAAAAGGAGAAGTGGGTAAAAAACTACCCGCTTTTTTTGTTGTCTTTTTCCGGAAAACAGCCCTAAATAGCCATGGAAGAGAAAGTTATACTGGATAAGGTAAGTTCGCTTACCGCGCCGCTGCTGTCTGGAGCGGGTATTGAGCTTGTTGACCTGACTTACCGCAGGGAGACGGGCGGCATGATCCTGCGCTTCACGGTGGACAAGGCCGGCGGGATAACGGTCGGCGAGTGCGGCGCCCTGAACCGTAAAATAGCGGATATCCTCGATGAGGCGGACCCGATAGACGGTCCCTATGTGCTCGAGGTGCAGTCGCCTGGACTCGACAGGAAGCTCGTCAAGACGAGCGATTTCGAGCGGACAATAGGCAAGGATATATTTGTGGTTACTTACGGCCCGGTTGAGAACAAGAGGGAGTTCACCGGGAAACTGAAGTGGGTGGGTGAGGAGAGCATAAAGTTAGAATTTCCTACGGGCGGTGAGGTGACTATCCCCCGTAACATGATAGCGAAAGCGAAGCTTCACTTCGAATTTTAGAAAAGGAAAAGATATGAACGGAGAACTATTGTCGGTTTTGGACCATCTGGAAAGAGAAAAAGGCATCGATCGCGAGGTCCTGATAGCGGCTGTGGAGAGCGCTTTAGTAAGCGCCGCCAAGAAGGCGCTCGGCTCGCAGACTGAGGACGTCGAGGTAAAGATGGACAGGAAGTCCGGCGAAGTAACGGTATTCTCGGGCGGGAAAGAGGTAAAGTCCGGGGACTTCGGCCGCATAGCCGCGCAGACAGCCAAGCAGATAATAATCCAGAAGATACGCGAGGCGGAGCGCGACGTCATATTCACCGATTACAACAGCCGCGTCGGCAACGTCGTGACCGGCACGGTATACAGGTTCGAGAAGGGCAATATCATCGTCGACCTCGGGAAGACGGAGGGCTTCATCCCGAAGAGCGAGCAGTCATCCAAAGAGAATTTCAGGCAGGGCGACCGCATCAAGGCGTTTGTCGTCGAGGTGAAGAAGACCGGAAAGGGGCCGCAAATAGTCTTGTCGCGCGCCAATACCGGCCTTGTGAAAAAACTCTTCGAGCTCGAGATCCCGGAGATATACGAGGGCATCGTGGAGATAAAGTCCATTTCGAGGGAAGCCGGCGACAGGACGAAGATCGCCGTATTCTCGAAAGACGAGAAGATAGACTGCGTCGGCGCGTGCGTCGGGATGAGAGGTTCGCGCGTAAAGAATATAGTCAAGGAACTCCAGGGCGAGAAGATAGATATCGTCCGCTGGAGCGACGACACAAAGGAATATATCCTGGCATCGCTCAATCCCGCGAAGATATCGACGGTAAAGCTGGATAAAGAGGCGAAACGGGCGCAGGTGACGGTCGACGACGACCAATTAAGCCTCGCCATCGGGAAGAAGGGCCAGAACGTCAGGTTGGCATCCAAGCTGACTGGGTGGGAGATAGATATCAAGCCGAAGGCCGCGCTTCTTGAAGGGGCGCCCGCGGCAGGGAAGAAGGAAGCGGAGCCGGAAGCGAAGGAAGCGGGAAAAGAAGATGTAGCCCAGGATATATCATCGCTCGAGGGAGTAGGGCCGAAGACCAAAGGGTTGCTTGAGGAAGCCGGCCTTGATTCAATAGAGAAGATAGCCGCATCCTCCGTAGAGGAACTTACCAAGATAAAAGGCATAGGCGAGAAAACGGCAGAAAAAATATTAAAAAGCGCGAAGGGACTGGCAAAGTAAAATATGAAGAAGGCTAAAGAAGAGAAGAAAACGGAAGTAAAGAAGAAGCCTGTCAAGGCGGCGGCTAAACCAAAGACTGCTGTTAAAAAAGCCAAACCCGCGGTTCCGGCCAAGGCAAAAAAAGTTGTTAAGGCCAAGGTCGAAGTCAAGGCCGCGGTACCTAAAACTGAGATTAAGAAGGTACCGGCGGTAAAACCCGAGATAAAAGTTGCGCCGAAGCCGGAAATTAAGCCTGTTCCGGTGCCACCTAAAGTCGAGGCAAAACCGGTCCCTAAGCCGGCCCCGAAGCCCGATGTGAAACCGGCCGCGAAACCTGAAGTGAAAACTCCGGTCACGCCTCCAGCTCCGCCTGCACCCCCGGCTCCTCCGGTCAAAAAAGAACCTGTAAAGATAGAGTGCAGATTCCCCATAACCATAAAAGACCTCGCCGTGAAATTGAACGCCAGGCCGAATGAGCTTATAATGAAGCTGATGAAACTAAAGGTCATGGCTACGATAAACCAGGCGGTCGACTATGACGTGGCGAGCCTTATCGCCGCCGATTACGGATTTATATTCGAGAAGCCGTTGACGCAGGAAGAGGAATTGACAAAGGCGCTCGATGTCGAGGACAAGGCCAAATTGGTCTTCCGCGCCCCTGTCGTTACGTTGATGGGCCACGTCGACCACGGCAAGACGTCGTTGCTCGACGCGATCAGGAAGAGCCGCGTCACCGAACAGGAGTCAGGCGGGATCACCCAGCATATCGGCGCGTATGAAGTCGCCGTAGGCAAGGGCCATATAACGTTCCTGGATACTCCGGGCCACGAGGCATTCACCTCGATGAGGGCCCGCGGCGCGCAGGCGACCGATATCGTAATTTTAGTCGTCGCGGCAGATGACGGCGTCATGCCCCAGACGAAAGAAGCCATAGACCACGCGCGCGCGGCCGGAGTGCCGTTAGTCGTCGCGATGAATAAAATAGATAAACCCGAAGCGAACCCTGACAAGGTCAAGAAGCAGCTGATGGATATCGGGCTTATGACCGAGGACTGGGGCGGCAAGACGATAGCCGTCGGCGTCTCGGCGAAGACCGGCAAGGGTATAGATGAGCTCTTAGAGATGCTGTTGCTTGAATCCGAGATGCTCGAGCTTAAAGCCGACCCGACGAGGGCAGCTAAAGGTGTTGTCATCGAGGGAAGGTTATCGAAGGGCGGCAGCCCAATCGCGACCGTCCTCGTCCAAAAAGGGACGCTGCGTCCCGGTGATACCGTCGTCGCGGGACAGCATTACGGCAAGGTAAGGGCGATGATAAACGACCTCGGCCACAGGATAAATGAAGCCCCGCCTTCAAAACCGGTAGAGATATTGGGCCTGGCCGGCGTACCCGAGGCCGGCGATGTCTTCTTCGTCGTAGCCGACGAGAAGGCCGCCAGGGAGATAGTAAACAGGCGCCTGGATGTCGCGAAAGCTGCGCACCTGCAGCCCGTTAAGAGGATAACCCTCGAGGAACTTTCCCAGCAGGTCAAGGAAGGGAAAGCCAAGGAACTCAAAGTGATCCTCAAGGCGGACGTGCAGGGTTCAGCCGAGGCGCTCGAGCAATCGATCAAGAACCTCGAGACGAAAGACATAAAACTTGATGTCATACATTCCGCGGTCGGCAGCATAAACGAATCGGATATAATGCTTGCCGCGGCTTCGAACGCTATCATAATCGGCTTCCACGTCGACCTTACGCCCGAGGCCGCGCCGAAGGCGAAACTCGAGGAAGTCGATGTCAGGTTATACAGGATAATCTACGAGGCGATCAACGACGTAAAGAGCGCCATGGAAGGTATGCTCGAGCCGACGATCTCCGAAGTTTTT
This sequence comes from Candidatus Omnitrophota bacterium, assembly GCA_028706795.1. Classification (GTDB taxonomy): domain Bacteria; phylum Omnitrophota; class Gorgyraeia; order Pluralincolimonadales; family Pluralincolimonadaceae; genus Pluralincolimonas. The sequence continues at coordinate 6,184 of JAQTVK010000039.1, forward strand.
ATGGGCCGCGCCGACGTCAGGCAGGTCTTCAAGGTCACCAAGGCCGGGACGATAGCCGGCTGCTTCCTTGCCAAGGGCAAAGCGATAAGGGGCGCATTGTGCCGCCTCTGGAGGGGCAAGGATAAGGTCTACGAGGGCAGGATCGGCTCATTGAAGCGGTTTAAAGACGACGTCAAGGAAGTCGCCGAAGGTTTCGAGTGCGGCATATCCCTCGATAACTTCAGTAACATAACTGCCGGCGACGTGATAGAGATATACGAGTTGAAAAAAACAGCGAGGAAATTGTAAGGATGAAGAAACGCATCTTAAGCGGCATGCGCCCGACCGGGAAGCTGCATCTAGGCCACCTGGCAGGCGCGCTTAAGAACTGGGTCGAGATGCAGGAGAAGTATGACTGCTTCTACATGGTCGCGGATTACCACGCGCTCATGAGCGAATACGCCGATCCGTCCGCGATGAAAGAGAATGCGATAGATAACGTCGCGGATTTTCTCGCGTGCGGCCTCGATCCCGACAGGTCGGTGATCTTCGTGCAATCGCATGTGCCGGAACATCTCGAATTGGATATGATACTCTCGGCGATAACGCCGTTATCGTGGCTCGAGCGCTGCCCGACATATAAGGAGCAGCTGAGGGAAGTCGTGGGAAGGGATCTCGCGACATACGGGTTCCTCGGATACCCTGTCTTGCAGGCGGCCGACATTTTGATATATAAAGCAAATGCGGTCCCTGTGGGCGAGGACCAGTTGCCTCACCTCGAGCTCACGAGGGAGATAGCGCGCAGGTTCCATCATTTATACAAGAAGGAGATATTCCCCGAACCCGAGGCGATAATGACGACGACGCCGAGGCTGCTGGGCGTAGACAACAGGAAGATGTCGAAGAGCTACGGCAACGCGGTCAACCTCTCGGACTCCCCGGAAGAGGTAAAGAAGAAGATAAAGTCGATGATAACCGATCCTCAGAGGATAAAGAAGGATGACCCGGGCCATCCCGACATATGCAACGTATATTCGTATTATAAATTCTTCTTCCCCGGCGAGATCGGCAACCTTTCGGATGAATGCAAGGCCGGCAGGATCGGCTGTGTCGAGGACAAGGGCAAGCTTGCGGACTGCATAGTCGAGCTCCTGAGGCCCATACAGGAAAAACGCAATAAACTTATTAAAGACAGGAAAGGGCTTGAAGCCGTTCTTGAGAAAGGCGGCAAGAAAGCCCGTGAATTCGCCCGCGGCACGATGGAAGAGGTTAAGAAGGCAGTCGGTATATGACGTATAAGGTAAAACTCGACGTATTTGAAGGCCCGCTCGACCTTCTGCTTTATCTTATAAAAAAAGAAGAAGCCGACATCTTTGATATCCCGATCGCGAAGATCACCGAGCAGTACCTCCAGTACATCGAGTACATGAAATTGCTGGACCTTAACATCGCCGGCGAATTTATCGTGATGGCCGCGACATTGATGCACATCAAGTCGCGCCTCCTGTTGCCGCCGGATGAGCAGCCGCCGCTCGAAGAGGAAGAAGAGGACCCGCGCGCAGAGCTCGTGCGCAGGCTCATCGAATATAAGAAGTTCAAGGAAGCGGCC
>JAQTVK010000040.1 GCA_028706795.1 Candidatus Omnitrophota bacterium
CCGATGAGCTTGGTATTGCTCGGTTCAGGTTTGGTCGGTTTGTTCGTTTCGAGAAAGAAGAAATAATATCGCTTGGGCGGGGGAAAAAATCCCCCGCCCGCCGATATTGACAACAGCCGATTTTGTGGTATGCTTAAACAAAGGGAATTTTTTTTTGGACACTTTGTTTCAGGTTGAAACGAAAAGAGGCGCTGCTGATGTCCGGTAAATTATGCATAACGAACGGCAAGCTGGTATTGCCCGGAAGGATCGAACCCGGCAAGGCGCTTCTCATTGATAAAGGAAAGATCTCGTCGATAGGAGGGGGGCCTGTCAAGGGCTGCAAGGTCTTGGATGCCAAAGGCCTTTTTATTTCGCCGGGTTTCATAGATATCCATGTCCACGGCATCTTCGCGGACAGGGCCGCGGGCCTCGATACTTCCGACCTGGGAGAGATGTGCCGCCGGCTGGCCAAACACGGCGTTACGGGTTTTCTTGCGACGACCGTATCTCTCCCGCCCTCAATGCTATTGAAGACAGTAAGGATAGTCAGAGATTTCATCAACGAAAATCCCGGCACAAACCTATTGGGCATCCATTTTGAAGGGCCTTTCGTGAATCCGCTGGTAAGCGGGGCCCAGAACCGCAAATATATATCTACGTTCACCCTGCGCGCGATGAAAGACGTCTTCTCTATGGGCAAGGGCATCGTCAAGGCCGTGACATTCGCGCCCGAAGTAAAGAGCGGTATGCGCCTGTTGAAGGCGTTGAAGGCGCGCGGCATCAAGCCGTTTATCGGCCACTCGACGGCCGGCTATGGGGAGGTCGAGGCAGCCGCCGCGAAAGGCGCCACGCATATCACCCACCTTTTTAACGCGATGCCGCCTTTCCATCACCGTGAACCCGGCCTTATAGGCGCGGCGCTTACCATTGACAGGATGACGGCGGATATAATCGCCGACGGGGTGCATGTCGATCCGGCGACGGTGAAATTAGCCTTTGAAGCGAAGGGTCCGGATAACATCATCCTTATTTCCGACGCGATAGGCGACGGGAAAAAAGCCTTTATGCTCGGCGGCCTGAAGGTGCGCGTGAAAGGCAAAGAGGCGCGGCTCGTCAACGGCAAGTTGGCCGGGAGCGTGATCGGCCTCAACGACGCGGTCAGGAATATGATGAAGTTCACCGGGGTCAGCCTCCCGGGAGCGGTCGGCATGGCGAGCCTTAATCCGGCGCGCGTCCTTGGGGTCGAAAAGAGGAAAGGTTCCCTGTCCGTGGGTAAGGACGCGGATGTCGTCATATTCGATAAGGACCTGAAAATTAAACATACGATCATAAAGGGGAAGATATGGAACTGATAATCGCGAAGGATTACAGGGAGATGAGCCACCAGGCCGCAACACAGGTGGCGGCAAACATTATCGTCAAGCCGGAACTTGTCCTTGGGCTCGCGACCGGGAGCACGCCGGTCGGCACGTACGAAGAACTGATAAAGATGAGGAAGAAGGGGATGGTGGATTTTTCAAAGGTTACGACATTTAACCTCGATGAATATATAGGCCTCGGGCCGAAGGACGAGGCGAGCTACCATCATTTCATGTTCCATAACCTCTTCTCCGGCATAAATGTCAAACGCGAGAACATCAACCTGTTGAACGGCCTCGCGAAAGACCCTGAAGCGGAATGCAGGCGCTACGAGAAGGCGATACGGAAGGCCGGAGGGATAGACCTGCAGATTGTAGGCATCGGCCAGAACGGCCACATCGGGTTCAACGAACCGTGCGATGTTTTTCCGACGGTCACCCATATAGTAGACCTGAGTGAAGAGACGCGGCGCGTGAATGCGAAATTTTTCAAAGATAAGAAAAAGGTGCCTACGCAGGCGATCTCGGTCGGCATAGGTACGATAATGAAGGCCAAGGAGATAATACTCCTGGCCAATACCAAGGAGAAGGCGGAGGCGATAACCGAGGCTATCGAGGGCCCGGTCCGCCCGCAGGTGCCGGCGTCGGTACTGCAGCTCCACCCGAAGTCAGTGATGATGCTTACCGAGCAGGCGGCCAAAGGGCTGAAGCGCATATTCGATAAGTCGAGCAAGTTCTCATATATAGAGAAGAAGGTGCTCTGAGTGAAAAAGATAGCGGCCCTCTTATCCTTACTGGTCTTATGCGGCGGGTACAACGCCTGCTTCGCGAAAGAGGAGAGGACCGTCGTCACATTCTGGCAGCTGAGCGTGAAAGAGGACGTTATGCGCTCGATGATCAAAGAGTTCGAAAAGGATAACCCGGATATAAAGGTGGATGTCCAGATACTCGCGTGGGATTTCGGGTTTGACAAGATAGTGACTTCTATCGCGGCCGGAAACGCCCCGGACCTCTGCGAGCTCGGCTCGACATGGGTGCCGACTTTCGCGACGGGAGGCGCGCTGGCCGACGTGACCGGCAGCCTGAGCGGTATCAAGGACAAATACATCTTTTGGGAACCGTTGACCTATCAGGAGAGGCTCTTCGGCGCGCCTTGGCTAGTCGGGACAAGGGCGCTCTTCTATAATAAGGACCTGTTCAGGAAGGCGGGACTGGACCCGGAGACCCCGCCCGGGACGTGGGCCGAATTGCTTGAATATTCCAGGAAGATAGAGGCGCTCGGCGGCGGCGTGCATGGGTTCGGCATATACGTGGGCGAGCCGTATACGCCGTGGCAATTGTTCCTGCCGTTCGCGTGGTCCAATGGGGCAGAGGTATTAAGCCCGGATTTCAAGAAGCCGCTCATCGATTCCCCGGAGTTCATGGAGGCGCTGTATTTTTATGATCTGCTGAAGAAATATTCCGTCAAGGACAGGCAGGCCCAGGTAAACCAGGCGTTCGCCGAGGGCAAGGTCGGGATGCAGATATCCGGGGAGTGGAACCTGATGCTTATCCCGCAGAACAACCCCGGCCTCGATTACGGCGTAGCGCTTGTGCCGAGGCCTTATATCGGTAAAGGGGAGCCGGTCTCTTTCGCCGGCGGCGAGGTGCTGGTCATATTCAAGCAGTCGAAACACCAGCAACAAGCCGAAAAGCTGATGAAGTTCCTCATCAGGGAAGACAATATAATGAAGGTCGTCAAGTCGCAGAAGAACGTCCTGCCGTCAAGCAAAGAGAGCATAAAAGACCCCTATTTCAGGGAACAGCACAAACAGAGGGTCTTCTTCGAGCAGATGCTGGCCGCGAGGGCTGCGCCCGGGCACCCGGCCTGGCAGAAGATAGAGGAGGACCTGACCAGGGCGATAGAAGAAGTCGTGCTGTTGAATGCCGAGCCCAAGGCCGCCATAGACAAGGCCGCCGCCAGGATAACCAAGGTATTGGCCGTCAAGAAATCTAAGGCCGCGCTCAGCGACAGGGCCGTGTATTCCCTGTTTGCCGCGGTCATCTTCCTTATAGCCGCCGCAGGATACATTTGGCAGAGGCTGAAGGGGGCGGCCGGGCCGCGCAAGGAAAAGTTCCGTTTCAAGAAAGCGGCAGGCGCTTATCTTTTTATTTCGCCGTGGCTTGTAATATTCACGGTCTTCGGGCTCTTCCCGCTTATACATTCGGTCATAATAAGTTTCTCGGACTATAACCTCATCGAGTCGAGTTTTTCTTTCGTAGGGCTGGCCAATTACTTCAATGTCCTGGCCGACCCGAACTTCCACAAGGCGCTCTGGCATACTATATTCTTCGCCGTCGGCACGGTCCCGTTCACTACCGCCATCGCGCTCTTCTGCGCGCTCCTGATAAACAGGAAGGTGCCTTTCAAGCAGTTGTACCAGGCCGGCCTCTTCCTGCCCGTGGTGACGTCGGTGATCGTGATCGCGAGCATCTTCAGCTATATCTACTCCCCCGACGGCCTGCTCAACAGTTTCATAGATAAGCTGAGGATCCCGGCCGGCGGAGGTTCGTATCTCCAGCTGCTACATAGGCCCGAGCCGAGCTGGCTGCTGAATACAGCGCTCGCGCTGCCGTGCATAATGGCGATGTGCGTCTGGTCGAGTTTCGGTTACTATACGATACTCTTCCTCGCGGGGCTGCAATCGATCTCGTCCGAGACTTACGAGGCGAGCTCCATAGACGGCGCGACGTGGTGGGGGCAGTTCCGTTACATAATCCTGCCCCAGCTTAAGCCGATAATGCTCTTCATAGTCGTCATCAACAGCATCCGGTCTTTCCAGGTCTTCCCCGAGGTCTTTGCGATGACGCAGGGAGGGCCACTCGGCTCTACGACCACGGTCGTATATTACCTCTATGAATTGGGATTCCATAAATTCGATATGGGAACCGCCTCGGCGGTCGGATATATATTATTCCTCTTTATAATGGGTTTCACTTTGATACAACTTAAGATATTCAAATTCGGGGAGAGCGTAGGTTAAAGATGGCAAGAAGAGAGGACATAAAACTTAATTATACGATAACAGCCGCGCTCGTAGTCATCACGGCGCTGACGCTGATACCGCTATTCATCATGTTCTATACATCGGTAAAGGCGGAAGGGACGTTGACCAAAAAAGTCTCGGAGATCGTCGTGGCCAGCGAAGCCGGCCATGCCGGGATACCGTTTACCGCGGGCGGGAAGGGTTCCGTAATATGGAGTGGTCGGCTTAACCAGGATATCCGGAAATTCAGCAGGCTGGAATTCATGTGGAAGCCGGACGGCAGCCGGGACCTGGAATTCGGCCTGGTCGACGCGTTGGGCAGGAGCAGTTTCGTCGCCGTCTCGAAATATGCCGACGCGAAAAAAACGGACTGGCAGAAAATCACGATACCGGTGGGAGATTTTGACCTGAAGGGGCTGGATGCCAGGAACATCGAGGATATTGCCGTAGCGTCGGGCGCCCCGGCCAGCGGCACACTCTATTTCGACGGCGTGACATTGCGCCTTAAAAAGGTCACCCTGATAAATTATGCGGACGTGCTGGTAAGCGGCCCGTTCGGCCGTTATTTCTTCAACAGCTTCATCATCTCGCTCTTTATCACTTTCGGCAATATCATATTCTGCTCGATGGTCGCGTATTCCTTCGCTAGGAAGGAATTCCCCGGCAAGGACATTCTTTTCCTCCTTATCATAGGGAGCATAATGATCCCTCCCCAGGTGTTGATGGTCCCGATGTTCAGCCTGATGAAGAACATAGGATGGCTTAATACGTACTGGGCGCTTATCATCCCGGCGCTCACCGAGCCGTTCAACATCTTCCTGCTGAGGCAGTATATAAAAACCCTGCCGAAGGACCTCGAGGAGGCGGCGCTGATAGACGGGGCCAACGAGTGGCAGGTCCTTTTCAGGGTGGTGATCCCGCTGTCGAAACCGGCGCTCGCGATAGTCGGCATAAATACTTTCATGGGCAGCTGGAACACGTTCCTCTACCCGTTCCTGCTGACCAATACTACGGAGATGAGGACGCTCCCGGTCGGCCTCGCGCTGTACAAGAGCCTCTACAGCGTTGACTGGACGCATCTTATGGCGGCTTCCAGCATCACGGCCATACCTGTAATAATAGTTTTCCTGTGTTTCCAGAGATATATAATCGCGGGCCTGACGCAAGGGGCCCTAAAAGGCTAGGGAGAAGATGAGATACGGACATTTCAGCAGCGATGGCAGGGAATATGTGATAGACGATCCGCGCACGCCGCGGCCATGGTTCAATTATCTTTTTAACAGGAAATATCATGCGCTTATCTCGCAGACCGGCGGCGGTTTCAGCTATTACAAGGACCCGAAGGTGAACAGGATACTGCGTTACGAGCATATCCACACGGACCGGCCCGGCAGGTACGTATTCCTGCGCGACGAAGATACCGGTGAGGTATGGTCGGCGAACTGGCAGCCCTTGAGGTCGAAACTCGATTCCTGGCAGTGCCGCCACGGCCTGGGATACAGCGTCGTCTCGTCCGTCTATAAAGGCATAAAGTGCGAGTTGACGTATTTCGTGCACCTCTTCGAGCCGGCGGAGTTCTGGAAAGTTAAGATAAAGAACGCCTCGGCGCGCCGGAGGACGGTAAAAATATTCCCGTTCGCGGAACTGGTCGCCGGCAATATCGAACTGGAGAATAATTACAGGAACATACTCTGCCTTTATAACGAGGCGTATTTCGACAAGGCATTGAACGGCATCGTCGCTTTCAAGCAGCCGTTCAAAAGGGAACATCGCGTCATATATTCTTATTTAGGGATGAGCGCGAAGGCCGACGCCTACGACTGCAACAAGGAAAAATTCTACGGCAGGTATAACGATTCCCGCGAGGCCGAAACACTCTCCTCCGGGAAGCTGGGCAACAGGGGCGTCCGCGGCGAGGATATGGTAGCGGTCCTGGAAAAGAAGGTAACGCTCAAGCCCGGCGAGGAGAAAGAGATCGTCGTCGTCCTCGGCGTCGCCGAAGATAAGAAAGGCCTCAAAAAACTCGCGAAACTGCAAAATATAAAAACGGCGGAAAATTCGCTGAAGGGGGTCAGGAAGTTCTGGGATGAAGCCCTCGGAAGGATAGTCGTAAAGACGCCCGATGCCGACTTCGACCTAATGACGAATATCTGGGGCAGGTACCAGCTATACGCCATTACCTGCTGGCGCGGGACATCGCAGTACCACGGAGGGGAAGGAGGCCTCGGATACCGCGATACGGCGCAGGACATAGAGGGGCTCCTTGCGCTCGACATGGACCTCGCGATGGAGAAATTGGGCAAGATCCTCTATTACCAGTATAATTCGGGCCATGCGGTCTCGGGTTTCTCGGACGTCGAGGGCTCGTGGGATAAGGCGAGCGGCAGCATGGTAATAGGGAAGGCAGATGTGGCGGTCTGGCTCGTCTATACGGTCATCTCATATCTTAAAGAGACAGGCGATTTCGGGTTCCTTAAGAAAGTCTACGCGTTCCACAACGGCGGGAAGGCGACGGTATATGAGCATATAGTGAGGGTCGTGCGCTACCTCTTCGACCAGCGCGGCAAGCACGGCCTGCCTTTCATAAAGAAGGCCGACTGGAACGACGCCTATGACGCGGTCGGGATAAAGGGAAAAGGCGAGAGCGTCTGGCTCGGCATGGCGCTTGCGCGCGCCTGCAGGCAGTTGGGATCTTTGGCCGGATACTTAGGCGACAAAAAAGTCTCCGGGGAGATGGAGCGGAAATATAAGGCCTTATATAAGACCATCAACAAGGTCGCGTGGGACGGGGATTGGTACCTTGCGGCTTTTAACGATGAAGGCTACAAGATAGGATCAAACAAAAATAAGGAAGGGAAAGTCCCGCTCAACAGCCAGACGTGGGCGATCTTGGGAGAGGTAGCCCCGCAGGAGAGGTTAAGGAAGATACTCGGCAAGATAGACAATTACCTCGATACCGATTACGGGCCGGCGCTCTTCCTCCCGTCGTATACAAAATTCAATCCCGCGATCGGGAGGGTCACGGCGTTCGCAGCCGGGACGAAGGAGAACGCGGCCGTCTTCTCGCACGCGTGCGCGTTCAAGATCGTGGCGGACTGCATGATCGGCCGCGGGAATAAGGCGTTCGAGACATACAAAAAACTTTGTCCCATGAACAAGGCAAAAGGCGACCACGACAAATACAAAGTCGAGCCGTATGTCTGGGCCGAATACGTGATCGGCCCGGGCAATAAGGATAATTTCGGCGAGGGTTCATTCACCTGGAACACCGGGACGGCGCCGTGGATGTTCATTGCCGCCTGCGAGTGGATGCTGGTCGCGCGCCGAGAGTTCGGCGGTCTGTTGATAGACCCCTGCGTACCGGGGCACTGGAAGAGATGCTC
>JAQTVK010000041.1 GCA_028706795.1 Candidatus Omnitrophota bacterium
CGCTTGAACCAGATATGTGCCAGCAAATTTCTCAGGCCTCAGGATTAGGCTCCAGAATCAAACCAAATATCTTTTTTATAATTACGATTTACTACGAAATATTCTTCAGAATAAAATCTCCTTAATTGATTTGCTTCATCGTCTGCTTTATCATTTGAAACATAATAACCATTAAAGCCCTTCCGATTAAGTAAAAGTAATGCCCTTGGCGAAATCGGCAAGCTAATTTCTATTGACTCATACATTAAACCTGCGTGCCTTAAAAAAGGTGGTCTTTTATATGCTTGGGGATCAAACCACACGCATGGGGCATCTGATGTAATGAACCCTATTCTTGATTCAGATGTTAAAATAGCTAGATCTATCTTACATAGTAAGGGGGTCATGGTGCGCACTATAGATGGAAGAAATGTTTGAGTGGGGTTTTTAACTAAATACTTTACGTCTTCATAACTAAGGCCTGCTTCTTTTGTTGAAGATGATGAAGGTAAGGCAGCCATACGTCTTTTCTGCTCCGGAGTAGCCTTCATCATGTCTTCCATTATTTCTAAAGGCTTTTCCCATTGCTTTCTCTGGTGTTCTCGCTGGGCCTTTGTCCTGCCAAACATAGCGGAAGAAAACGCACACAAAATGGTTCTATCTTCAATAGTTAGATTTTCTTTTTTTTCAATTTTTTTTCTTACCTGTGTAAAAAGAGATTCTAGCTGATTTAACCCATGCTCTAAAGTCAAATCTCGAGTACCATCTTCGAGATGAATGGTATACATATCTTTTTCATAAAATATATTTTCTGGAGCCTTTTTCTTTATTCTAGTCCCATCTTTGGAAAAACGCCAAACATAAGGTGTATGTCCGGTAGGGCATTCTGGATCGCACCATGCCTCAAGATAACATTGTGGTATATAATGCTGTTTTTTGTGTTCGGTCATATCATTACATAACAATTAACATACAGGTATCATCATTTATTACCAATTGCGGATCTCTGGGGACGCGCGTCATTAGGGACGTTTCAAAAGGGGACACTTCACTCAAACCCTATACTTCTTATATATAGTATCATAAGCACTGAGATCCTGCGCAGAGAAAAGGACGAAGATGACCTTATCCAAAGCGCCGGGGTTCTGGGCGATGAAATCCTGCGTTGTCTTAAGGGCGATGGGAGCGGCCAATTCGATGGGAAACCTGTAAACGCCGGTAGAGATGGACGGGAAAGCGATGGTTTTGAGGCCGTGCTCCTTAGCGAGATTGAGCGAGTTGCGGTAACAGGAGGCGAGTAATTCCGGCTCGTTGTGCTTGCCGTCGCGCCAGACAGGGCCGACAGTGTGTATCACGTATTTTGCCGGCAGGTTGTAGCCCTTGGTTATCTTCGCCCCGCCCGTCTCGCAGCCGCCGAGGGTGGCACATTCGGCGAGGAGTCCCGGGCCGGCAGCGCGGTGTATCGCACCGTCCACTCCCCCGCCGCCGAGCAAAGTCTTGTTCGCGGCGTTGACAATGGCGTCAGCAACCAGCGTCGTTATGTCGCCCTGGAATAGCTCTATCTTTGTCGCCATAACTGTTAGATCAATTTTATCTCTTCGACGTGGAGCAGCGGGTCGGCCTTGATGATTATCTTCGCGTGGAAGACGCGCTCGATGGATTCTATCGCCTGGCGGTCCTCGTTAAAGAGGCGCGAGGTGACCTCGGGGTTCACGAGGAGTTCGACCTGTTTCTTCTTCGTCTCCTTGAGATATTTTTTGACTTTCCTTAACGCCTGGATGGATACGGTCGAGACCGACTTGATAAGGCCCCTGCCCTGGCAATACGGGCATTCCCGGAACGACATGCTCTCTACGCTGCGGCGCATCCTCTGGCGCGTCATCTCGACGAGGCAGATCTCCGAGAGCGGCGAGACGTCGGTCTTCGCCTTGTCGCGCTTCAACGAGTCAGTGAGCGCTTCAAAGACCTTGCGCCTCTTGCCTGCCTGCATCATGTCGATAAAATCTATTACGATTATGCCGCCGAGGTCGCGCAGGCGTATCTGGCGCGCGACTTCACGCGCGGCTTCCATATTCACGGCGAAGGCCGTCTCCTCGAGGCTCTTCTTCTCGGTGAATTTTCCGCTGTTGACGTCTATTGCGACGAGCCCTTCGGTCGGCTCTATGACGATATAGCCGCCGCATCTCAGCGGGACCTTGCGCTCGAATAATTTCTCGACTTCCTTCTCTATGCCCTTCCTGTCGAAAAGCGGGATGTCGCCTTCATAAAGCTCGACTTTAGGCCTCAGGTGCGGGGCGACCGCGCTCAGGAAATGCTGTATCTTCCTGTATTCGTCGCGGTTATCGATTATAAGTTTCTCGACATCCTCGGTAAGGTAATCCCTCGCGACCCTGAGCACCAGGTCATATTCTTCATGTAATTGGGCCGGCGCCTGTTTCTTCGCCGCGCCGAACTTTATCTTCCTCCAGATGCCTAAAAGATATTTAAGGTCCCTGCCCAGCTCGCGTTTCGACTGGCCGATACCGGCGGTCCTGATTATGACGCCCATCTCTTTCGGGACTTCAAGCCCCCTTAATATTTCCTTAAGCCGCGCGCGTTCTTTGTCATCGGATATGCGGCGCGATATCCCGAGGTGCCTGTCGTACGGCAATAAAACTATATAGCGTCCGGGTAACGAGATATGGGTCGTGAGGCGCGCGCCTTTCGTGCCGAACGGCTCCTTCGTTATCTGGACGAGGACTTCCTGCCCTTTCTTTACCAGCTGGTCGATCGACTGGTGCTGCTGCATCCCCCTCGGAGGCCTTACCACTTCCTCTTCCTTGTCGATCGAGTCAAAATCCATCCCGATGCCGACGATATCGGCAAGATAGAGATAACCGTTCTTCTCGAGGCCGAGGCCGACGAACGCTGCCTTGACCGCAGGCACGACGGAATTCACCCTGCCCTTGATGACATTACCAACCAGTGTCTTCTGCCCTATCCTCTCGACCGAGAACTCCTCGAGCACCTTGTTCTCGAGGACTGCGAGCCGTATCTCCTGCGGCTCAACGTTGATCAGAATTTCTTTTCCCATTAATTTGTTTCCTCTATATTTTTGATGATTATCCCCTCAGGCAATTGCGCCTGCAATCTGTTACCGAAATCCTCTTTCGATACCATATCCTTGAGATGGAATACCGCTTCCTCGGCCTCGCTCTCCACACCGAGTTTCAACGCGCGTTTAAAACTTATCTTTGGCCGGGGGCTGAACCCCTGCGAGATCACGAGGGATATGCCGGCGCGGCGGGCCGCCCGCTGGAAAAGCCGGACGAGATCGAGATGCGAGATGAACTTCATCTGTTCTTTTTTTGCAAAGATGACCCGGTAATTATTCAACCTGGCCCTTTATGGTCTTAATATCTTTCTTCAGGTCGGCGACCTCTTTATGCAGTTTCGCGAGCTCGTCGAGTATCGCCAAGTGTTCCCTGTGCAGGACGCCGGCGGTATCCCTGACGAGAAGGTCCGTACCTTTGGCCGCTTCGGAGCCGTCCGGGGCCAGCTTGGTGGCATTCCGGAAATCATCATCGAAGCCGCTTCTACTCCAACCGTAATCCTGCGCTCCCAACGGGAGAATAAATACAGACATAAGGATCAAGGCAAAGAAAATCCTTTTCACTCCGTCCTCCTTGTAACGAATTATTTACTAAGATAACCCCTGTTCGGGCTGAACCCTTCCGCCGGCACTGCCGCGGACGGCCCTTCTTTTTTCTTATCTTCCTTCTTTTTCTCCTTCTTCGCCGGCTCGGGAAGGGGAGTGACATTGGCCTGCCCTGCTTCTAAGGCCTGCTTGACCATCGCCATCTCTTCGTCGGTGAGCTCGCCCGGCCTTATCACCCTCGCGGTTATGAATATGAGCAGGTCTATCTTGGTGGTATCGTTGGTAGCGCGCGAGAAGAGGTTGCCGATGATCGGGATGTCGCCCAGTATCGGGATGCCTATCCTGCCTTTTGATTTCACGTCCCTTAACAATCCGCCGATGACGATAGTCTCGCCGTCCATCATCAGGACCTGCGTCTCCGCTTCCCGCGTGACAAGGATCGGGTAATTATTGGCGCTTACGGTCTCGGTGAAAGACGAGACGACCGGATGGACTATCATGTTGACGTATTTCTCGTCGCCGCTCACCTGGGGAACGACATAGAGCTGTATGCCGACATCCTGGTAATAAGCGAGGGTTATAGTCGCCGTACCCGACGTGCCTGAGATATTCGACTCGATTATCGGGTATTTCTGCCCGATCAGGATAAGCGCCTCCTGTCCGGAAAGCGTCAGTATTTTGGGCGCCGAGAGCGTATTGGTCCTCACGTCTTCCTCAAGCGCGTGGAGCATCGCCTCCATCTGCGTCCCGAAGAGTTTCTGGTATAAGAGCTGGAGCCCAGCGTTATACGGGTTCAGGTTCGTGGCAAGCGGGGTAAAATTAGCGGGTTGATAACCCAGAAGGTCGGTGGGCTCTGTCTGCGAATAATTGCTTCCCGACAGATTGCCTCTCGTCTTATCGTCGTTGCCGAACTTCACCTTGACCGCGCCGTTCAGGGCGCCGGCGGTCGTCAGGGCCTGGTGGTTCTGCAGCCTTGAACCGGTGCTCCATTCCATTCCCAGGTCCCTCAACAGGTCCTTGCTTACTTCCATTATCCTCGCCTCGATGAGGACCTGGACCGGCTTTACATCCATCTCCTTTAATATCTTCGTTATCCTTTCGAGATAGGTCGGCGTATCGGTCACGACCAGCGAGCGCGACCTAGTGGTCTCCCTCTCCCTTCTCTCTTTGCCTTCTTCCCCCGTCTGGCCGCCGGCAATAGCGGCGCCTATCTTCCACCCCTTCTGTCCGGTTACCTCAAGGACAGATATCTTGCCCTGCGGCGACAGCTGCGGCTCAAGCATCTTCTTGGCATCCTGCGCATCGAGATATTGCAAAGTGAAGACCTTGCTGCTGACGCCTTCTATCTCGGTCAATTCTTTCTTCTTCTCCCTGCGCTCCTTCAGGGCGTCAACGGTCGAGACCGTGATGATGTTCCCCTCGCGCTCAAACGCGAAACCGTATGTGCTGAGGATGACATCCAGCGCCTGGTCCCAAGGCACATCAACAAGCCGTATAGTGACGGTCCCGACGACCTCCTTGCCGGCAACGATATTTACGCCGCTCTTGTAAGCCAGCACCCGGAGGACGTTCTGTATATCGGCGTCCTTAAAATCAAGCGTTACGGTATTCTTCTCCTCCCCGGCCTCCGCTGCCTCCTGCGGCGGCGCGGCAACAGGAAGGGCGGCAACAGGCTCTTCTATCGCGGCCTCCGGTGGAACGGCTCCTTCGGGAGGCAGGGGCTGCGTTTCCTGCCCGTAGGCGGACCCGTAAAAAAACGCGGCCAAAAACAGGACGCCGACGACCGAGAACTTTGCGCGCTTGAACATGTTATTCCTCCTCGCCTCTCAAATTTATGACTGATTCTTCGCCGCCTCTTTCGAGGATCACCCTCGTCTTCTCTATATTTTTGACCTTATAATCTCCCAGGATATCTCCGGCCCTGACGACCGAACCGCCTACGATAGCGTATGAATCCCCGCTCCTTGACCAGACTATCCCTTCAAGGGTCAGTTCGACATTCGCCGTAACCGCCCTCAATTCGGGAAGTATGTTGCCATCCTTGTCGACGAGCGGCCTGAACGGGTCGCGCTTGTTCTTGGGGTCATACCTGAAATTTTCGTCCCCGGGCGCATACGGCGCGAACACGATAAGGATCAAAAGCCCCACAAATACCGCGGTCCTCATTTCGACTGGGTCTCCTCGCGCAGGACATAAGCGATTATCAGGAGCCTGGCGTTATGGTTTTGCATATCCTCGGGGTTCGCATTGATCTCTATATCCCCGATCGACATAATATTAACGGCAGTCTCGACGCCGTTTATGAACTGGCCTAAGGCGTGATAGCCTCCTTTTACCTCTACCTGTATGGGGATCTCCATATATATAGAAGCGGGTTTTTTCGCCTCGGGTTTTGCTCCGGGTTTCGCCGGCGCGGCCTTGGGTTTTGCCGGCTCGGATTTATCCGTGCGGAGAGGCTCGACTTTTATTATCTTGACCTTATTTTCGTAAGCGACCTCGGCGATCTTCTGCAGGATACCCGGCATCTCGCTGTAACGGGGCATGGCATTTTCATAAACTTTGAGCCTTTCCTGCGCCGCCGCCAGCCGGGCCTGCAGCTGGGACTTGCTCGCTATGAGCGCCTCATCTTTTTTCAGGGTCTCTTTTTCCTTGATGATCTCTTTCTTCAGCTCGCCTAACTTGCGGAAAGAGGGGACCATGGCAAACTGTATCAGGCTCAAAACGATTATAAAGCCCGCTATCCCTATAAGCACCATCTTCTCAAGATCGGCCTTTGGGATGTGCGGCATATTGATACCGAAAGGCGCGGGCATATTTACAACCCCTTTCCCTTCTTAAAATGGCACATGACGATAAAATCCATTATCTCCGTATTTTGGACCTTTCTACGTTCCTCTTTCGCGATCTCGATATTGTCGAAATCGGACGAGAAGGATTCATTCTCTTTCAGCGAATTAACGAATTTGCCTATCGTGTACTCGTCAGTGCCCCCGAAGATGACGCTTGAACCCTCTATTATCAGCACCTCGCTCAGTATGCCCGGTTCTGCGGGCGATTCGCCCTTCTTGATATCGATGCTCCTCAACCAGACGCCCGACGTCATCGAGTCGGAAATATTGTTAAGCATCTTTGCCAGCCCGAACCTCGAACCGGACAGTTTATCGACTATGGCGACCTTCGAGGATATATCCTTCAGGGTATTGTCGATGTTTATAGCCTCTTTATTCGAGGCGGCAATAGAGGCGGCCTTCTTTTTGAGGGAATCCCGGGAGACGGTCTTTACCTGGATAAAGATCCATAACAGGACCTGTATGGCGAACAGGAAGATAACGATGCCGGCGGCGACCGGTATGACCGGCAACGAAGGGAGCTTCATCGGCTCCTTCTTCCTGACGCGCAGATGCGGCGGCAAAAGATTTATCTCTATCATCGTCTACCTTCTTATCGCGAGCCCCACGCAGACTGCCAATTGGCAGGAAGCGTCCTTAAGGGCCTGCGTATCCACTTTAGGGGAGACCGCCAGGTTTTTTACCGGGTCCCAGGCCGAAACCTCAAACCCGAAAGCCTGTGAGAAACGCTGCAGCAGCGCCGTTTCCTTCGCGCCGCCGCCGCTCACGTATATCCCGTCTATCCCTTTGCCGAACTGGTTTTCATAATAGTCGAACGAAAGCCTGATCTGGTTCTCCAGCGTATCCGCGCTTTTTACATCCACCGGGATATCGCGGGTAAAATTAAGCGTCTCGTTCTTGAGTATGCAGACGTTGGTCATGCTCGCCCCGATATTCAGGAGGGCTACCGTCTTATCCTTGCCCAACCCCGGATTATTGAACATGAACGCGTTCGTTACCGCGATGGCGTCGCAATCTATGGCCTCGGCCGTCAACTCCGCATCGCCCACATAACCCAGGTACTCTTCGACGAGGTCTTTCTTCGAAGCCACGATGAGGACTTTCATCTTGCCGTCCTCGGCGTTCTGGTCGATCACCTGGGCGTCTATATAGACCTCGTTTATGTTGAACGGTATATGCTTTTCGGCCTCGAACTGCAGGGCCGATTTCA